>CALXSO010000090.1 GCA_944391155.1 uncultured Clostridia bacterium | reverse complement strand
ACTGCTTTACTTCTTGATGTTCTTGCTAAATCTGATACGATATTATCTAATCTTAATGATGGTATGATTATATCAATTTCTTCTTTTTTTATTTCTGGTTTTCTAATGTTTTTTATCTCTTCTACTTCTATTTTTGCATTTTCAAATCTTGTTAAGCTTCCTAGTTCTTTTGCTAATATGTTTGCTGTTTCTTCTTTTACTACTATGTCTGCACCGTTTTCAAATACTAAAATATCCCCTATTTTTTCTCTTTTCATCCCTAACTTTATGATTCCACCTAAATAATTTCTGTGAGAATATATTCCTTGTTCTTTTGATGCTAATGTAATTCTAATAATTTTACACATTTTTTCATAGTTTTTTTCTATCATTTCTTCATTGTATTTTTCTGAATAAAATATTACTATTTTTCTTTCTGATTCTTCAAATCCTCCGTAAAATTTATAGTTTTTTATTTCTATCTTTTTTAAAAAATTTTTTACTAATACTACTTGATACATATCTAAAAAATCTGTAAATTCTATTTTATCATTTTTTTCACTTAATTCTATTTTATCCAGTATTTGTGATAATAAGATTTTATCATCTTGTTTTTTGTATTCCTCTAACAATTCTTGTTTATTCATAAATGTCTCCTTTATTTAATATCTATTTTGTCTTGTTTCTCTTTTAAAATTCTATTTGTAATAGATTCTGCATCTAGTCCATATATTTTTTCTAGTTCATCAATCGTTCCATGTTTAATAAATGTATCTGGATATGCGTAATTTAGTCTTTTTATTTTTTCTAGTTTTGAGTTTAATATGATTTCGTCTACAGCAGTAGCAAGTCCATTTATTCTTGTTCCATCTTCTATTGTAACTACAAATTTAGTTTTTAATATTGATTCTTTTATTTTTTCTGAGTCAATTGGTTTTAAAAATCTTGCATTTATTACTTCTGAATTTATATTGTTTTCTTCTAATTTCTCTGCTATCTTTATTGCTTTTGCTACTGTTTTCCCAATAGCAATTATACTTATATCAGTTCCTTCTTTTATAATTTCGGATTTTCCTAATTCTATTTTTTCACATTTTTTAAATTTATAATCAGATTCTCCTCCTCTTGGATATCTAATTACTATTGGTCTTTTAAATGATGTTGCAAATTCTAGCATTTTTCTTAGTTCTTCAAAGTCTTTTGGTGCTACAATGGTAAGATTTGGTACTAGTCTGAAAAAAGCCATATCTAATGTTCCTTGATGTGTTTCTCCATCTGCTCCTACAAGTCCTGCTCTATCTACACACATTATTACTGGAAGATTTTGAATAGCTACATCATGTATTACTTGGTCATATGCTCTTTGATAAAATGATGAATATATTGGTACTACTGGTATCATTCCTGCTTTTGCCATTCCTGCTGCTAGTCCTACTGCATGTTGTTCTGCTATTCCAATGTCGAAAAATCTATCTGGAAATTGCTTTTGAAATTCTGTAAGTCCTGTTCCGTCTTTCATAGATGCTGTTATTGCTACAATTTTATCATTTTCTTTTGCAAGTTCAACTAATTTTTCTCCAAATATTTTTGAATAGTCTTTTCCTTTTTCTTTTTTGGCTTTTCCTGTTTCTATATCAAAAGGTGATGTTGCATGGAATTTGTCTGGATTTTTTTCTGCTATTTCATATCCTTTTCCTTTTTTAGTTAATACATGTATTAATACAGGGTTTTCTACTTGTTTGCTTAGTCTTAATATATTTTCTAGTTCTTGAATGTTATGTCCATCTACTGGTCCTAAATATGTCATTCCTATATCTTCAAAAAACATTTTTGGTATTATTAATTGTTTGATACTTCTTTTTGTTTTTTGAATTAACCTTACAAATGGTCTTCCAACAACAGGTATTTTTAGTATGATTTTTTTAGCTGAAATATTAGATTTTGTGTATAGCTTTTTTGTTCTTAATTTACTTAAGAACATATTTAGTCCTCCAACATTTTTTGAAATGCTCATTTCATTGTCATTTAAAATAATTGTCATTTTGCATTTGCTAAATCCTACATCATTTAAGGCTTCTATTGCCATTCCTCCTGTTAATGCACCATCTCCTATTACTGCTAGTACTGAATTATTTTCTTTTTTTATGTCTCTTGCTCTTGCCATTCCTAGTGCTACTGATATTGATGTACTACTATGTCCTGTATTAAAACAGTCGGTTTCTGATTCGTTTGTTTTTGGAAATCCTGCTATTCCATTTAATTGCCTCAATGTTTTTAATTGTTCTTTTCTTCCTGTTAATATTTTATGGACATATGTTTGATGTCCTACATCCCATACTATTTTATCTTTTGGGACATCAAATACACTATGCAAGGCTATTGTTAATTCTACAACTCCTAAATTTGATGCTAAATGTCCTCCATTTTTTGAGACTATTTCCAATATATATTTTCTTATATCTTCTGCTAGAATTTCTTTTTCTTCTAAAGTTAATTTTTTTAAATCTTTTGGTGAATTTATTTTTTCTAACATTACTATCCCTCATTTTTTTATTCTTGGCCTATTTTACCATAGATATGATAAAAAATCAAATTGTTAAATTCATTTTGTTTAACTCTTTTTTAGTATAACTGAAGAAGTTGGTTCCATAATCATGCCAAAAGACCCAACTCTTATCGAATTGGGTCTTTTGTTCACATTCTTGATAAAAATAAACCTATTATACCTAAACCTACTATTATTCTATAAATTGCAAATACTTTGAAGCTTCCTTTTTGTAAATATTGTAATAAAAATTTAATTACTAATAAACCTACTAAAAAGCTTGATAATACACCAACTACAAAAGGCATACCAAATACAAAGTCTTTGACTTTATATATTGTTGCACCTAGTACAATTGGTGCAGAAAGCATAAATGAATATTTAGCTGTAGATGCTCTATCTACTCCCATAAGTCTTCCTGTTGTCATTGTTATTCCTGAACGTGATACTCCTGGGATAAATGCTAGTGCTTGTGATATTCCTATAATAAATGTTTGTTTAAAATTCATTTCTTCATATTTTGTTTTGTTTGGTGCTTTTTTATCTACAACATATAAGATGATTCCCATAACTATTAATGCTATTGCAATTAATAATGGCATATTTCCTAATGAATCTCCTACAAAGTGGTCTAAAATAAAACCTATTATTCCTCCAGGAATTGTTGCAGCAACTATGTACCAGAACATTTTTCCTTCAAATGATTTTTCTTTTTTTACTACTTGTTTATATCCTCCTTTTATTAACTCTATCCAATCTTTAAAGAAGAATATTGCTATTGCAAGTAGTGTTCCAAAATGCAAAGCTACATCAAAACTTTCTGGAATGTTCCAATTAAATATCCAAGGTATTAAATTTAGATGTGCTGAACTTGATATTGGTAATAGTTCTGTTAGTCCTTGAACTACTCCTAAAATTAATGCTTGCCAAATTTCATTCATTTTTCTTCTCCCTTCTTTGTATAACAATTCAATTATTGCTTCTACTTTTTATAGCTATTTTTTATCAGTTTTTCTATCTCTCTTTTTATGAATATTGCACTTGTTTCTGGTGCTACTTTGCCTGGTATTCCTAATGCCCATATTACTTTTAAATTTTTTTCTTTAGCTTTTTCAAAGTCTACTCCTCCTGGATATGATGCTAAATCTATTAATATTGTTTTTTTGCTTATATATTCCATTTCTTTTTCTGTAATAATTTGTGCTGGTACTGTATTTATTATTACATCATATTCAGAAAATTTTTCATTAATATTATTTATATTAATGAAATTATAACCATATGTTTCAATCCAAGCTATATCCGTTTCTTTTCTTGCAGCACAAGTAACTTCCATTTGCAATTGTTGTAATTTTTGAGCTAATGTTTTTGAAACTCTTCCAAATCCTAGAATTAGCACTTTTAATCCTTGAAGTATGGTGTCTGTGTTTTCCATTAATATTTGAATTGTCCCTTCTGCTGTTGCAATTGTATTTAATATAACTATTTCTTCTTTTTTCATTATATCAATTATTTTGCAATTATTTTTTTGTGCTATGTCTTTTGTTTCTTCTGATATCTGTCCTGCTATTAATACTTTATTTTTCATTAGTTTTATGCAATCTTGAATCGCTATTTTTTCTTCACTATAAGGCATATTAATATTTTTTCCATCTTTTGAAAATGGTATTGCACTGATTATATTATCTGCTTTTTCTAGTATTTCTTTTAAATCTGTACAAATATTAATTTTTTGATTATCTTTAATTTCTTCTGCCTTTTCTAAGCCATAAGTATATACTATATTTTTTTCTTTTGCAAGTAATATAGATAATTTAATATTTCTATTGTCTCCACCTAGAATACCATATATATTTTTCATATCGACCTCCTTTTTACATGTATATGTTTATTATTACTTTTTATTAAGAAATAGCATGTTTTTTATATAATTACTACCTCTTGAATGATGTTTGTATTTTTTGTATATACTACATTCACAATAAAACAAGTTAGCATTACTTATTATTTTAAGTATTGCTAACTTGTTTTAGATACTATTCAAAATATCTTTTATCTTCCTTCATTAATATTTCTATCTTGTTCTTTTAACTCTTCTTTTTCTTTATTTTTGTTATAGCTTAAAAGTTCTATATCATTATAACTTAAATGCCTAGTTATTTCAAACATTTCTTCTAGATGTTCTTTGGCTTTTATTTCTTTTTCTTCTAATTTATGATTTATTTCATTTTCTTCTAAGTTAAATGGTATTGATATTTTTGCTATTATTGGTATGAATATTGGATCTTTTTTTACTTTTGGAACTATTTTTTTTGAGTTTGTATCTATTGCTGTATTTATATATTTTATTGCTGTATCTTTATTTCCTTTTATTAATTCAATTTTTGCTAATTCGTAATATCCATCTGCTGATAATTCTTCATCTTGTAGACATTCCATAAAATATTTTTCTGCTTCTTCTATATCTTTATATATTAATGCAATTTCTGCTAATGAGTATTTAGACATATATGATAAGCTATTGATTTCTGCTGCTTTTTCATAGCATATTTTTGCACTTTGAAAGTCGTTTAACATTGTATATGCTATTCCTAGATTATAATTTAAATCATAACTTCCTGGATTATGTTTTAAAGCTTCTTGATATATATTTGCTGCTTCTTTATATAGCTCTTTGTCTATTAATATTTCTCCAAGTAAAATTGTTGCATTATAATATTCTGGTTTCTTTTGCAATAAATTGAATAGCATTTCTGCTGCTTCGTCTTTTTTATCTAGTTGATTTAATAATTCTGCTACTTTGTAATATGAATCATAATCTTTTTTGTTGCTGTCAATTGCTAGTACATATTCATCTATTGATTTTCTCATTCCTCCTTCGCTTTCATAAATTTCTGCAAGCATTTTATGTCCTTGATAATTTTCTGGATATTTTGTTACTAAGTTTATTAAACATTGTTTTGCCATTTTTCGATTTCCAAAAATTAGCCAAAATTTTGCTAATGCTATATTTTCTATTTCCATTAGTGGTATATTTTTTTTTGTTAATATTATTATTACTATTGGGATAATTATTGAGAAAAGATATTTTATTATTATTGTAAAACTATTTGCTTTTATTGTTAATAATACTTCAATAAAATTACAAGCTATTCCTATTGCTTGAAAAATAAGTACTATTACGTAGCTTGTATCATTTTTTCTTATCATTTCATAAAACATATAAATGAATAAGCCAAATGCAACTACAGCAAAAACTAATTGTTCTCCGCATTTTTATTCTCCTTTTTTATTATGTTTGTATTCAATTTTTTTTAGTATATCATTTTTTAGTTATTTAGTCAAAATGTTTAATTGTATAGCTTTTGATAAATTTTATAGTCTCTTAAAATTTTTCTAACATATTGATTTGTTTCTTTATATGGTATGTTTTCTACATCAGATCCATCTGACTTAATTGTTCCTTTTTCTATCCAATTATCTACAGTTCCTATTCCTGCATTATATGCTGTTAAAGCAATTGCAATATTTTCATATTTTTTTAATAGCATTGACATATATTTTGTTCCGAGATTAATGTTTAAATCTATATCATTTAATTTTTCTATTAATTCATCTTCTGATAATTTTAAGCTTAATGTTTTTGCTATATCTATTGCTGTTTCATCAACAATCTGCATCAATCCTTTTGCAGATTTTCCTGATACTGCATTTGGATCAAAATTACTTTCAGCTTTTATGATTGCATATATTAGATTTTCATCAACATTATACTCTTTTGCATATAAAGTAACAAAATTTTCGAATTCTCTTGGATATATAATTTTTAATATTTTATTTTGTATTTGTAGTGGTCCTAATAAAATAATTGTAACTATTATAATTATTAAAAGTATTATTAGTAATTTTATATTTTTCTTTCCTGTTTTCTTAATCTTCAAATTCTTTCTCCTTTTGAAAAATTACAAAATTCCCCTTTTTTATTATAGTTAAACTTGTGGTCAAATGCCCTAATTTATTATATTTTATTTGCAATCATACCAATTTTTCGCAACTGATACATCTGCTATTAATGGCACTTTTAGTTTGGCTGCTGATTGCATACTATTTGTTAATATTTCTTTTACTTTTTCTATTTCTTCTTCTGGTGCTTCAATCATCATTTCGTCATGTACTTGCAAGACAATTTTTGCTTTTAGGTTGTTTTCTTTTAGTGCATTATATACTTTTATCATTGCTATTTTCATAATATCTGCTGCCGTTCCTTGTATTGGTGTATTCATTGCTGCTCTATTTCCAAATTGTCTTACCATATAATTTTTTGATTTTAATTCTGGTATATATCTTCTTCTATGGAATAGTGTTTCTACATATCCATCTTTTTTGGCTTGCTCTATTGTATTCTCCATGTATTTTTTTATTCCTGAATATTGTTCTAGATATTCATCTATATATGTTTTTGCTATTTTTCTGGATATTCCTAGTTGTTCCCCTAATCCAAAGTCACTTATTCCATATACTATTCCAAAGTTAACTGCTTTTGCATTACTTCTTTGTTCTTTTGTTACTTCATCAATTGGGACTTTAAATACTTTTGATGCTGCTTGTTTGTGGATATCTTCATTATTTTTAAATGCTTGTATCATATGTTCGTCTTCTGACATATGTGCTAAAACTCTTAATTCTATTTGTGAATAGTCTGCGTCTACATATACTTTTCCTTCTTCTGGTTCAAATATTTTCCTTATTCTTTTTCCTAATTCAAATCTTGTTGGGATGTTTTGCAAATTTGGTTCTGTTGAACTTATTCTTCCTGTTGCTGTAATTGTTTGATGGAAAAATGAGTGTATTCTTTTTGTTTTTGGATTTATATATGGTCTTAATCCTTCTATATATGTTGAATTTAATTTTGCAAGTTGCCTGTATTCTAATATTTCTTCTATTATAGGATGTTCTCCTCTTAATTTTTCTAGTACGTCTACATCTGTTGAATATCCACTTTTTGTCTTTTTTACTATTGGTAATTTTAATTTTTCGAAAAGTATTTCTCCTAGTTGTTTTGTGGAATTTACATTGAATTCTTCACCTGCTAATTTGTGAATATTTTTTATTTTTTCTTCTATTTTTTGCTTTAATTCTTCTCCAAAACTGTTTAATGATTTTTCATTTGCGTACATACCATTCCACTGCATTTCTGATAGTACTGTTATTGTAGGAATGTCTATATTTTTAAATAATTCAATAGCACCTATTTCTTCTAGTTTCTTTGTTGTTATTTCTTCTAACTTTGAAATTGCATATGCATAAAATGAATATTCTTTTATCTTTTTGTCTTTTGTTTCTTTTTCTTTTGTATTTTCAAATAGTGTTATTTGTTCTTCTTTTTCTTCTCCTATAAATTCATTTATATCTATTTCAAGATATTGCTCTATTAGGTCATTTAGTTTTAATTTATTGTCTGTTGGATTTAAAATATATCCTGCTATTTTTGCGTCATATTCTATTCCTTTTAAGTTTATTTCTTGTTGTTTTAATAATATATATATTTGACTTAAATGATTGCTTATTTTTTTTATTTTTTCATCTTCAAGTATTTCTTTGAATTCTTGAATATCTTTTTCATTTTCAAAATTGATTGTATATACTTCATTTTTTTCTTTATTGTATATACTTATTGCTTCAATTTTTTCTTTTATTATTTTATCTTCTTGATTATCTTTTTGAGTCATTATATTGAATATTATTTTATTTTGTTTTTTTATTGTTTCTATAATTTCTTTTGTTGGAATTGTGACAATATTAAATAGTTCTTCTATATTTTGTTTGTTTTCTGTTTCTTCATTTTCATTGTTTGTTTGGTCTAGTTTAAATCTTTCTATGTATCTTTTAAAGTTTAATTCTTTAAATATTTTTAATACTTCTTCATTATTCCAGTCTTCTAATTTTAAGTTTTCTAATGTGTCTTCTATTGGTACTTCTAAATTTATTGTACCTAAGAAACGTGACATTTCTGCTAAGTCTTTGTTTTGTTCTAGTTTTTCTTTTTGCTTTCCTTTAACTTCAGCTTCTCCTTTTTCTAATAAGTCATATAGATTTTTTATTGTTCCATATTTTTGGATAAGTGATAGGGCTGTTTTTTCTCCTATTCCTGGTACTCCTGGAATGTTGTCAGAAGTGTCTCCTTGCAGTCCTTTTACTTCTATTAATTGTTTTGGTTCTATTCCATATACTTCTAATATTTTTTCTCTATTATATATTTCTGTTTCTGTTTTTCCTGCTTTTGTTCTTGGTATATGAATCATTGTATTATCTGTTGCAAGTTGGAATGTGTCTCTATCTCCTGATAAAATATGTACTTCTAGTCCCTGCTTTTCTCCAAATCTGGATAATGTTCCTAATACATCATCTGCTTCATATCCTTCTTTTTCTATTATATCTATATTCATTGCTTTTAATACTTCTTTTATTATTGGCATTTGCTGTGCTAATTCTTCTGGCATTCCTTTTCTGTTTGCTTTATATCCTTCATACATTTTATGCCTAGCCGTTGGTGCTTTTAAGTCAAATGCTACTGCAATGTATTGTGGTTTTACATCTTCTAATATTTTAAAAAGAATTGCTAAAAATCCATATACTGCATTTGTATATTTTCCATCTTTTGTCATTAACATTTTACTTCCCATTATTCCATAAAATGCTCTGTTCGCAATGCTATTTCCATCAACTAATACTAATTTATCCAATTGTTTTTCCTCCTTTTTTATTTAGAGTATCTCTTATCTCTTAAATTAATATATGTTATGAAAAGATCCATATTCTTCTTTCCTTATATTAATAGAAATCTTTTTCATCTATTATATTATTCTTAATGTCTTTTAATATTATTTTACTATTGTCTATTATTAAATAACTATTTGGTGTATTATTTTTTGGTAATGAGATTGATCCTGTATTAATACATAATACTCCATCTTTTTCTTTTATATATCCTGTGTGAAAATGCCCATATACTAATATATCTACATTTTTAGGAATATTGTCTATATTGTATTTATGACCATGTGTGAAAAAGAATCTTTTTCCTTCTATGTTTAGTTGTATGGATTCTTCAAATTTGAACTCTGATATCATTTCATCTACTTCTGCATCACAATTTCCTCTAGTACATAGTATTATGTCTTTATATTTATTTAATATTTTTGCTACTTCCATTGGATTATATCCATCTGTCAATCTATTTCTTGGCCCATGATAATATAAATCTCCTAGTAGAATTATCTTATCTGGCTTTTCTCTTTCATATATTTCATTTATTTTATTTGCATAGTATCCTGAACCATGTATATCAGATATTACTAAATATTTCATTTTATCTTCCTTTCGCTTTTAACTTTATTAAATATTCCTAAAGTTCAAATTTTCGTTTTTTATCCTTGAATGTGGATTTTTTCTTTTAATAATATAACATATTTTTTTGTTTTTGACTACATCTTTTTCATTATATCAAAAAAAGATATTACAATATGTGTTACAGTTCAGTTTTATTTTTGTATTACCGTCTGAAAGGTTGGTATATAAATATTTTGTTCTAAAAACTTCAGATTTTTGCGTATGTCTTTGACAAAAATATTTATATCTTAACTTTTCAGATAACTTGATTTTATGATATTCTGAATTGTAATTATATTAATAATATCTTTTTTATGTTTCTACACTATTTGATATTTTATTTAGTTCATATTTTCTTTTTTAGTATTTGTATCTATATCTTCAGTTGTACTAGTTTTATTTGCCATATATAACTACTTGTAATATTTTTACCTATGTTATGTTGTGTTTTTTGTTTATCTTTCATTTCTTGCATATGTTGTATTTATTATTCTAGTGAGTAATCTTTATTAAATACAGATGTTGGTATGCAAACTATTGGTCTAACTAGGAATGATGATGTTACATTAAATTCACTGAAACGTCCATTCATATAATTTACAACCCACATTCCACTACCAGCTCTAGATGGTGAAGCTATCCAAACATTAGATGATTGTGAGCTTTTAAGATAAATTCCATTATTAAAAGAACTTTTTATTTCTCCATATTCACTGCCTGGCATATACCCATATGTTCCTGTAGTAAATGTTATTTTTTCTCTTGAGTATTTTTCTGCTGTTGCATTATATGATGCTATATACAGTTCTAGTGTTGGACTTCCTATTGCAAATACTGCATCCTCATTTTTATACTCTGCCCACATTGCTGTTTCTGATGTGTCTGTTAACCATGCTGTTGCCTTAATACTTGTATCTTCATTTGTAGCAGTAAAAATTCCTCCCTTATTTAATAATTCTGGATTTAATTTTTGTCCTACTATACTTACTTCTGTACCATTTGCGTAAGAATCTATATCTGTTTCATATCTTCCAACTGCATCATCTGTTATTAAATATGTATAATTATTGTCTTGATAAAATAATCTCCATATATCTGTACTCATTGCTGATGTTTTTTTTGTATAATTTGTTACCTTTTTTCCATAATTTTCTACATTTATTGCTTCGCCTATTGTTAAATTGTTTGCGTCAAATACTGGCTTTGGTTCTACTATATATAACTCTTCAATTGGTATTATATATCCGTTTGGTGTTTCTACACCTTCTTCTGTAACGTTTTTATAATATTTATTTTCTGCTCCTGAATTTGCTTCATCTAATATTTGTTTTATTTCTTGCCAGTCTTCTAAAAATGCATTTTCGCCGTTTTTTATTTTTTCTGTCATCCAGTTTGTAATATCTATTTGTGCTTGCTCTTTTACTGATGCTATTTCTGTTTCTCTGCTAGCATCACTAGCTCTTGTTAATAATCCATTTTCTCCACTTAATGCTGTTATTGTTACACCTGCTAAAATTAATAGTACTATGATTGTGATGACTAAGGCTATTAATGTTATACCTTTATTAGCTTTTAAGCTGTTTTTGCTTTTTTTCATTTTTATTTTCCTCCCTTGTTTTTCTTTTGCTTTTTTATTTTTTTCTTTAAGTAAAATACTAAAAGAAATTTTTTATATTAAAATTTTATCAATAAATATTTTTAAAATCAAGCTATTTAAATAAATTTTTAAAAGTCAGAATATAAAAACAATATTAAAAAAATTTAGGAAAGATATCAACAAATAGTAATTTCAGCAATTTTTTATAAACTGCAAATTTCTTTTAGTATTTTACTTAAAGAAATTTGTTTATATTTTTATTATAAAAAAAATTTTACAAGAATAATCTTTGATGGCGTCAGGGTACCTTTTATT
>CALXSO010000089.1 GCA_944391155.1 uncultured Clostridia bacterium | reverse complement strand
ATCGAGCATTTAAAGCTTTATATAAAGTACAAATAGCAACAATTTGATTCAAGTCAAAAAGATTATTTTGTAAAATTGGTGTTGATACTTCTGATGAATCCATCTGTGCTTCTGAAGAAAAAATCCATTTATTAAATTCATTTTTCTTTTTAAAATCCGATTTTTGAATAATTGCATTTGAAATATTAGTAGGAATTCTTAAAATTTTCATAATTGGCATTATAGAATTTGTTTCAAAAATGCATTGAATTTCATCTAAAGGTATTTCTGCTACTTCAATTTCTAATCCAAATTTTAATTTTTCTGGAAAATCTAATTTTTCTCCCCACCATGAAAATTTCTTTTCATTATTAAATACTTCATATAATATTTTATCCTTATCAACAATTCTAAAGATTTCTTTGATGTAATTTTTGGTTAAACACCAAGGAAGCCTACGAAAATATTCCTTAATATCCGGCATATTTGCTATTATTTCTTGTTCAGTATACTCATTTATGCAATCTAAAAAGACTCTGGTTTCTCTGCAATTCACTTTACCAACCTTCTTCTAATTATATTATTTCATTAATTACAATATAATTTCCTTTGTACTTTTCTTTCTCTTTTGTTGTTAATAGATTATTACTAAATTTGCTCTCTAATATCATTATAGTAGGAATTCTACACAAAGACATAACAAATTGTTTTTCATCATCAATTATTAGTGCTTTCTCTAATTTATATTTTTTATCTATAATTTTATATTGTTCTCCTAATGTTCCCATCTTTGTATGAACAATATCTAAACCTAAATTATAAAATTTTATTTTATAAAAAGCAATTTCATATCTTCTAATAAATTTTTCTTTTTCTGTTAAAGTAAAATATTTCGTTCCAAATATAAATTCATATAATTCTTGTAAAGAATCAAATTTATTTATTTGATCTTGTTCTATATATATTAAGTTTTTCATATTTCTCCTATCTTCAATCATTAACATAATTATTTTACCATAAGGTATTTTATTTTTCAATAGATTTCTAAATATTCTTATTTTATCATATTGTTGTATTAAAATTATGTATAAGGTATTTTGTTTTATTGTTTTCTGTTATAATTATTATTCATAAGTGATTTATATCTCATTTATATAATTTTTGTTTCTCAACTCAGTTATAAATGATTTAATTCACTTATTAATTTTTATTATTTTTATTTCTTTTCGATTGTAAAACTACAAACAGCTTCTCTCTATATATTTACTTTATATAGAAAATTCGAGGTGCTTCAAATAATTTTTTGTATAAAAAAAGACACCAAATAATGTTTTCATGCTATTTGGTGCTATCTTAAGCAACTTTTTGCTTCTATATTTTCTATAACTTTAACTTAAAATACGTTTGGAAATTGCATTACAATTCCATTTACAAAAAATTGATACATTCTTAAAATTTCTTTTTGAACCATATCATAAGCTTTTACATCTTTAGAAATTTAAATTAATTTTCTTCTTGCAAAACACTTATCAATTTATCTTTATTTTATCATCTTAATTTTTTCTATATCATTACTACATAATATTTCTAAATTATCAAATATTTTCTTTTCTTCCCAGTCCCACCATTTTATTTCTTCTAAACAATTTATTAGTTCATCATTGAATCTTTTTCTTATTATCTTACAAGGATTCCCCCCTGCTATATGATAGGCTGGTATATTTTTCGTAACAACTGAATTTGCTCCAATTATTGCTCCATCTCCTATATGAACTCCTGGTAAAATTGTTACATTTTGTCCAATCCATACATCATTACCAATAATAGTATCTCCTTTAAATGGTAAATCTTCTAATTTAGGCGTTACTTTCTCCCAACCATTTCCCATTATGTTAAAAGGATATGTTGTAACACTATTCATCCTGTGATTAGCTCCATTCATTATAATTTTTATTCCAGAAGCTATTTGACAAAACTTTCCTATTATTAATTTATCTCCTAAGAATTCATAGTGATGCGTTACATGTTTTTCAAATTTATCTGCACCTTTTATATCATCATAATAAGTATAATCTCCAACCTCTATATTGGGTCTTGTTATTACATTTTTTATAAAACAAACACTAGGTATATTTTTATTAGGAAATTTTTCATTTTTATTTGGTCCATAATACATAATATCAACTCCTATCTAACTAACAAATTATTTTTCTTTTCTCATTCTTTCTTTGTGATAGTTGTAAGTTTATTATCTCTAATTTTTCAGAAATTTCTTTTATCTCATCAACTTTAGATTCAGAAATGTTTTCTCCAAGTAAAGTGCTTACAGGTGTTTCAGGAATTTGTTTATTCAAATAACATCAAAAGTATAATGAATATAGCTAATATTGATAAAAAAATGGTTATTCTTTTTGTCAATTTTATTTGTTTTTCTGGCATATCAACAAATATCTTTTCTGGATTATCATTTGATACATATACTTTTACTTTTTCATTTTTACGATAGTTAAATTTTCCCCTCTTATATGAAGTTCCTACATATTTTTTATTATTTAAGTAATATTCAAATTTATTCCACCCATAAAAATCAAGACCTTTACATATTGCCTCTACTTCAGAACACCCCTTTCTAAGAAATCTCCTTTTATCATTCTTTTCAGAAAAGAGTATAAATCCAGGGACAATTGGAAAGAAGATAACCATTATATATCGAAAAAAATACATATCTATTTTCCATATATTTAAAGAATATAGTAATGCATATAAACCAACTATGGTTATTAAATAGCCATAAGTAATGTATTTAATTGAGATAATTCCAAATACGAAAAAATCTAGTCCAATGATAAATAATGGGTTACCAAATTGAAAAAATAATTCTAGGCCAAATAGCACTAATGTAATCCCCAGATATATTCCTAATATAATTGACATAACTTTTTTCTTCATACAATTCCTCCATGTTTTGTCCATAAAATTTAGACATTATATTTTATCTATAGATTTAGTCTAAACAAAAACTTGTTTAATCTTCCTCTACTTCTAAAATTTATTTTTACACTTTTCCTTAATGTTTTTTATATTTACTATATTTTTTGTCAATTTTAATTTTCTGTTACTAATGTCTTACCTAAATTATTTGATATAATTTTATACATTTTCTCATTTCCTATTTTTATAAGCAAGATTATTTTATCAAAATTATCTATTTCTTGCAATTATATTTTTATAATAAATTACTTAAAGTTATTTGAATTCAAAATTTAAATTTTTAATATTGTGATTATTCTATAAAAATAATTTTTAAAGAATTTCAGTCTTAAGCCTAATTTTGTATATTAAAAAATACTAAGTTGCATTTTGCCACTTAGTATTTTTTAATTATTTTTTAATTTTTATCAACATCTTTATATCTAAAGAATTTGTATGCAGAAGCTAATACCATTCCTATTGTTCCTATACAAATACCTATAAATAAAGGTTTATTTCCTGCATCTGGTAATTTTCCTTGTGCTAAAGTTGAGTTTGGTTGTTTTACATTTAAATCTACCTTATCACTTATATCTTGTAATCCATCTGTTAATTTATCTGGATCCTTTATTTGATCTTGCCACTGATCTTGTATATTGTTATCATCTGGGTCTTCTGAATCTGGATTCTCTGGATCTGGGTTCTCTGGATCCGGATTCTCTGGGTCTGGATTCTCTGGATCCGGATTTTCTGGATCTGGGTTCTCTGGATCTGGATTCTCTGGATCTGGGTTCTCTGGGTCTGGATTCTCTGGATCTGGATTCTCTGG
The DNA here is from genome assembly GCA_944391155.1 of uncultured Clostridia bacterium. Lineage (GTDB taxonomy): Bacteria > Bacillota > Clostridia > TANB77 > CAG-508 > CAG-269. Next base: position 254 of record CALXSO010000089.1, on the reverse strand, counting down.
ATCTGGGTTCTCAGGGTCTGGATTTTCTGGATCTGGATTTTCTGGATCTGGGTTCTCTGGGTCTGGATTTTCTGGATCTGGGTTCTCTGGGTCTGGATTTTCTGGATCTGGGTTTTCTGGATCTGGATTTTCTGGATCTGGATTTTCTGGATCTGGATTTTCTGGATCTGGGTCAGGTTCTGGTTCTGGATCTGGCTCTTCTGGATGTATTTCTGGACTTCTTTGTATTACTGTTACGACTTCATTAGATGTTT
>CALXSO010000088.1 GCA_944391155.1 uncultured Clostridia bacterium | reverse complement strand
TTTCTTATATTTTTATTCTCTTCTGTTTCTCTTTTTGTTCTACTCAAAATAATCCACTCCTAAAAAATTCTGTGCTATTAGTATATCAAATATGTAATTAAAAGGCAACAATATCAGACAATTTTTTATTTTATAACTAGATACTTTTTTATTGTATTAAAATATTTAATATATTGTTTTGATACATTTCTTTTGTTAAAAGTGATTGATTAATTTGCTTGTGTAATTGGTTTTCTGGATTTATTTCTCCTACAAAACTTATTATTAAAAGTATTACATAGATTAATAATAGTCCTCTCAATAATCCATATATTACACCGCCTATTTTATTAAATTGCTTTATTATTGGAATTTTTGCTACTATATTTGCTATTGCTGTTACAAAGTGTAAAGCTATTTTTATTGCAAAGTATAAAATGATTATTACTGCAACATTTATTATATTTATAGATAATTCTTTTGCTACTTCAGGTACAATTTTTTCGTTTATTGATTCTTTTATTAGGTTATTTTCTTGTGTTTCTATTGTAGTATTTGAATTTGTGTTTTCATTTACTTCATTTGATGTTGAATTTGTTGTGCTTTCTGAATTAGTAGATTTTTCAATTATTGCATTTTGTATATTTTCATCTAAAGATGTATTGTTTATTATTAATGCTGAAATTGGTTTATATAGTATTAAAGTTGCAATTAATGCTATTATTACTGCGAATAGTTTTATTGCTAGTGATATTAATCCCTTTCTATATCCTAAAAATATAGATAGTGCTATTATTAAAATTACTATAACATCTATTATAATTCCCATTCTTTTCTCCTTTTTATTTATTTTTTATAAATTTATTATCTCTACTCTATCTCTATAAACTATTCCTGCTATGGAATTTGATAATGTTACTTTTGTTATTTCTTCTTTTCCTATATATCTTTTTACTAGCCATCCATTTGTATTTATGAATTCCATTTCAGTGCCTAAGTTTAAACCTATTATATTTCCGTTTGTATATATTTCTTTTGCAACTGAATCTATTGTATAGTTAGTGGTTGTGTTATTGTCTATATTTGTTATTGTGACTAAACTATCGGCTGTAAATAGTCCTGATGATTTTTCTTCTACTGTTACAATGCTGTTTTGTAAATTTATATCCATAAAGTTTGTTTTTTTGTTTTCGTTTTTAGTTATGTTTTGCACGGATCCGTCTTCTGAAATTACATTGATTTTATCAGTATACATGCATATTAGTTTGTTTTTTTCTTGATATTTTATGTTTGTAAGTAAATCATTATTTTCACTTGCTATATTATTTTTTACTGAATTGTCAGGATCTGTTTTTGCTGATTCTACTGATATTATTTGAATATTTGATTTAATAACTGTTCCTGATGTATCTATCTCTGCAATTGCTAAATATTTATTGTCATTTGAAATACTTATGTCTCCAACTCTGTTTCTTGCAACAAATGTTTTGAATAGTTCATTTCCCTTTTCGTCAAACATTTCTACTACTGTTTTGTAACTTGTATCAATTATAGTTACTGCTACATATCCATTTTGATTAACTGTAATTTCAGAAATGTTTCCATTTATATCTTTTTCCCATAAAATCTCTCTATCAGCTATTAAATATAATTTTTTGCCTTTTCTCTCGCCTATTGCTAAATATCTATTTGATGAGTCTATTATTGGAGTAGTTATTTGTAAATTTAATGTTTTTTCTTCCTTTCCAGTACTACTATATATTTTAAATTCGTTTTTATTTAAAATGGTGATATTTTGATTGAATGCATATACTGTTGGATTATCGTTGTTTTTTATTTCTATTGTTGGTAATTTTTCCTGGCTTATTTCTTTTCTTAGAACATTTTTATCAAACCATTCTCGAAATGGTTCATTTTTTACATATATAATTCCTATAGTTATGAATATTATTAGAATAAAAACTATTATTGATATAATTACTATTTTCTTTTTATTTATCTTTTTTACTGTTTCTGTGCTTTCTTCATTCCAAAAATCCTTCATTTTCTTTGGCTTATGTTAGATTTTTCTAACTTCCTCCTTTTTTAGTTTATTTAAATTTTAGTGTCTAAAGTTCTAAATCTTTTTTATATTTATTGTTATATCAGTTTTTTGTATTTTTTTCAATATTTATACTCATTTTAATGAAAAAAACCTGTTAAAAATTATTGCAAAAATTTCTATTAATCCTAGATATCCAAATAATGGGTATAAAATGTTTATTAAATTCGAGAATCCTATTCCAGAAACTAATATAGATGATATACATATAAAGTTTATTATATTTTTTCTTGATTTTCTTTTCATATTTTCTACAAAACTATTTCCTAATGAAATAGCAGTTGTTAAAATAGAAAATAGTAAAATAATAGCGTAAATTATTTTAAAATATGGATATATATTTGTTATAACATATGCTATTGGCATTTCTAGGTTTTCTATGTCTACATCTACTTTTATAAGCATAAAAAATATTGATATTGATAGAATTGTTATTATGATTGTAACAATTATTGAAATTTGTGATATTTGTTTCTTTTCTTTTATGTATTTTTGTAATGTTATTAATACAGGTATTAATAGTATTGCATTATAACTGCTGTATAAAACTCCACTCATGAACCAATTTGTATTATTTGTGTTTACAATATAATCAGATAAATTTAAAATATCTATTTTCGTAAAATTTATGATGCCTATTATTGTTATAAAAAATATTAGAATTGGTACTATTATTTGATTTAATATTACTACACCTTTTATATTTTTATTTAAAATTATCCAACAAATTATAACTAATATTAAGCTTCCTATAATTGGTTTTATTGAAATTTGTTGATTACAATATGCTCCAAACCCTGCTATCATAATGTAAAATGATACTAACATGAATAAATTTATTATTATATTAATTATTTTTTTTATATTTCTATTTTTATTTTTTGATACTATCTCATCTAAAAAGTTTTGATATTTTTTTGTTTCTTTTTCTTTTATTATATATAAAGAATCATATATGATAATGCCTATTAGTATGCTTGATATTAATATTGATATTATACCTTTTTCTCCATATGAAAAGAAAAATGTATATATTTCTTTTCCTGAAGCAAAGCCTGCTCCTATTAATGTTCCTATAATTACAAATATTACTTTTAAATTATTTTTCATATAAAAAAACCCCATTTAATTTTATGAGGTTTTTTTATTTTTATTATCTTTTATTTGTTTTCTGTTTTTTCTTTTTTATGCTTTTTTTCTTTATTTCCATTTGATCCTTTTCTTTGTCTTGATATCCACACTATTATTCCTATAACTATTATTACTGCTGGAACGGCAAATATTGCTGTTAAAATTATTTGGTTTTCTTGTTCTGTTGCTGTATATGTTACAGTTCCTGTATCTTTCCTTGCTGAAATGTCTTCTTCTCTATTTGCTAGATATGCTATAGAGTTTAGAATTAAATCCTTGTTTTGTCTATATTGTATTAATGGTGCTTGTGTTGATGAAGATAATGGTACATCTGAAGCAAAATAGTTATCTCCATATATAATTAATTTTGATACTTTTTCTTTTTCTCCTGTTTCTTCATTTGCTTCTGATATTGTTTTATCTAGTTCTACTCCAACTAGGAATGGTCCTGCTTCATCTTCATCTGTTTTTTCATTTGATGAATTATAGAAATTTGTTCTAAAGTATGATCCTTCAGATGTATTTAATATTTCTGTTTTTTCTACATTTAGTTCTTCTAATTGTGTGTCATCTACTAGGTTTATTTTTGTTGCATTTAGGAATATTAGTCCATTTGTAATATCTTCTGTTATTTGATGATATGTTGTTTCTGGTATTATTAAATCTGGTGATTCATATACCATTTTACTTGAGTCTGTTTCTCTTATTCCTCCTACTTCAAATGGATTTACTCCATACATTGCTAATATTTTGTTCATATTTGGGAAGTTTTGTTCTGTTGCAACTATTGCATTCATCCATAATATATTTCTTCCAGAATTTATATAATCTATTATTGCATTTGTTGTTATCTCATCAAAGTCTTTATTTGGTGTATTAATTACTAATGTGTCACAGTCATCTGGAACTTTTCCTGTTGTTAGTGTATCTAAATTTTCTATTTCATTTACTTCGTTTTGTAAATACATGTTTAAGTATTGCATTGTGTATGATAGTGAAAATTCACTGTATCCTGTTAAGAAATATATTTTTGGTACATCATCTGATGAAACTGATTGTATTGATGATGTTAATTTTTCTTCTGCTATACTGATTGTTTGATATGTTGTTTGGTCATATGTTACTAAGTCACTACTTGATAATATTTTAGATTTTTCTCCACATTCTAGTATTATTCCTGTATCTCCGTTTTGAAATCCATATTTTTCTGCTAAATCTGGTCTATTTTCTACAGATACATTTTCTATTTTTATTTTTTCATTTGCTTTTGTGTATTGCTTTGCTAAATCTAAATTAGAATCATCTTCAGAGAATCCTACAAAATATATATTTACATCTTTATCTATGTTTTTTACTTTTTCTTTGCTTTCATCTGTTAATGTGTATAGTTTGTCTTTGCTTAAATCTATTGGTGTTAAATCTAGTTTTTGCATTGTAAAGCTTATTGCAAAAAATACTGCTAGTATTAAAAGTACTAATATTGTTGTTTTTGTTCCATCGATTAACCATTTTTTCTTCATTATTTGTACAAATTTATTTGACTTTTTCTCTTTTTTTTCTTTTTTTGATTTTTTATCATTTTTCTGTTTTTCAGTCTTTTTTGTCTTTAATTCTTTTTCTGTCTTTTCTTTCACAATTAACCCTCCTTATCTTTACTTATTTTATACTTTTTCTTCTTTGCATTACTATTATAGTTAATAGGATACATGCTATTGTAAATGTTATAAATGTTACTGTATCTGCTATATCTATTTGTCCACTTGTATATTTATATAGCATATTTATAAATGAAAAACTTTGTAAATTGCTATTAAAGTTTGGCATTACCCATGTGATTATGAAAAATGCTATGGAAATTACTGCTGCTATGATTTGATTTTCTGTTATACTAGATGCTAGCATTCCAAATGCTATGTATGCCATTACAAATAATATAAATCCTATTAGTGCAGCAATTGCTGTTGATATCTGTGGCATTCCAAAGTAACATAGAATTCCAAAATACATTAAAGTAAAGATTGCTGTTATTATTGTAACTATTAATGCTGCTATAAATTTTCCTAAAACTATTTTTGTGATACTTAATGGTGATGTTAATAATAGTTGTTCTGTTCCGTTTTTTCTTTCTTCTGAAAATGATCTCATTGTTAGAAGAGGTATTAGAAATGCTAATACAAATATTGTTGGTGTTGAATAAAATATGTATTCATAATTTACATTTCCATATCCGATTACTGTAAAGTAGAAAGATACACTAAATGCAATAAGGAATATTCCTATAAATACATATCCTATTGGTGTGCAAAAGTATTGTTTTAATTCTTTTTTTATTACTGCCCACATTATTTATTACCTCCTTCTATTAATTTCATAAAGGCGTCTTCTAGTGTTGCGTCTGCTTTCTTCATTTCAAATATAGTTATATTTTCTTTTGCAAGTTCGTTGAATAGAATTTTTCTTAAATCTATATCTCCTTCTGCTTCTATTGAGTATTCTTTCGTTTTGTCTTCATTTGTTTTTGTACATTCTATATTTTTTATTCCTTTTATTTTTTCTTTTATTGTATCCATTTTGTTTTCTGGATCTTCTACTGTTATATATACACAATTTTTACTTACAGCTTTCTTTTCTAGATTTTCTGGTGTGTCGATTGCTACTATTTTACCTTTATTTATTATTATTACTCTATTACATATTTGACTTACTTCTGATAAAATGTGTGAACTTAATATAACTGTATGTTCTTTTCCTAGTTCTTTTATTAGATTTCTAATCTCCGTGATTTGCTTTGGATCTAACCCAACTGTTGGCTCGTCTAATATTAATATTTTTGGTTCTCCTACCAGTGCTCCTGCCATACTTACTCTTTGCTTGTATCCTCTAGATAGTTTCTTTATAAGTTTCTTTTCTACGTCTTTTAGTCCTGTTTGTTCTATTATTTTTTCTACTTTCTCTTTTCTGGTCTTTCTGTCTACTTTTTTTATTTCTGCCATATATGTTACGAATTCTTTTACTGTTAAATCTGTGTATAATGGCACTCCCTCTGGCATATATCCTATTTGCTTTTTAACTTTTTTTGGTTTTCTGTCGATATCGTATCCGTCTACTATTATTTCTCCTGTTGTTGATTCTATGTAACCTGTTATCATATTCATTGTTGTACTTTTGCCTGCACCATTAGGTCCGTAGTAGTCCAACGATTTCTCCTTCGTTTATCTTAAAGCTAATATTGTCTACGGCTACAACATTTCCATACTTTTTCGTAACGTTTTTTACTTCAATCACGAATGATTCCTCCTTCTCTTTTTGATTTCCCTAGTATAATATCATTTATTTTTTTTTTAGTAAAGTTTTTCACAAAGATTTCACAATTGTAATTAATTTACATTTTCCATATATTTTTTACTTTTTCAATTC
>CALXSO010000087.1 GCA_944391155.1 uncultured Clostridia bacterium | reverse complement strand
TCTGCTAATTCTTCAATAGCATTTTCTTCGATGAATTCGTGCGCTTCTTCTAATAATTTTTTATTTAATTCTTTTATGTATTCATCATCATCCATTATTCTCCATGTTGCTTTTCTTCCTTCCATACTATTAATATTTTCTGGAATTTTATCTCTTACTAATTTATTATATGTATATTTCATTTATAAATTCTCCTTGCCAAATTCTTGTTTGTATTCTATCATTTATATCTTCATTTGTCAATGAATTTTAGGCGATTGCTTTCTCTATTTCTTTGCTTATAATTTTTTTCAAACGTCAAATATATTTTTGACTCCTAGCGAAGTTGGTGTTAACTTAAAAGATGGTTACAATGGTGACATCTCAGCTAGAGATGCTGGTAAAATAGGTGGTAATATGGTTAAGAAAATGATTCAACAAGTTGAAAACCAAATGAAATAGTTTTATTAACGTAGATTACTGTAATTAAGATAGGGCAAGAAGTTAAATTTTGTTTTTATGAATACATAAAGGCAGGATTTGATTTCCTGCCTTTTTATATTTATCAGTTATTTTAGATATTTTTTCATTTCTAATTAAAAAAAGCTGAGGCAAAAAAACTTTCAAAGTTTTCTGCCCACACATATTAACATTGAGCCCATTTTTATATTAATTTTTTAAGCTTCTGGTTCCACTATTCCAAAATTTTTACCATCTTTTAATTTATGAATTACATTTACTTTTCCTGTATCTACATTAATAAATACTAAAAAATTATGTGAAGTATTTTCTTGTAATTTTAAAACTGCATCTTCTGGAGTTATTGGTTTAATTTCATAATATGATGTTTTTATAATTTCATTAGAAATTTCTGCAACTTTATCTGTTGCTATCTCCATATTTTTTATACTTCCATCTCTCATCATTTTTTCTTTTCTAGTTTTCATTTTTCTAATTTGACCTTCTAAAATATCAATATCTTTATCAATTGACGCATACAAATCTTTATCTTCTGTTACTGCTCTATATTTTTCTCCTTGTGCTATAACACATATTTCAGCTATTTGCTCATTTTTTTCTGTTCTAAGTGTAACATCAGCTTCAGCATTTTCAAAATATTTATCAATTCTTTCTAGTTTTTTTTCAACATAATCATTTAATGCCTCTGTTATCTTTAGTTCTTTTCCTATTATTTTGATTTTCATAAAAAATCTCTCCCTTCTCTTTTTTGTTGCATTTTATAAATAATTATATTTTTATTATACATATTATCCTTATTTTTTTCAATATATATTATCTTTTTTTGTAAAATTCTTCTAATGTGTTGTCAATGGTAGGCTTACCTTTATGCTACACTTAATTGTAAGAATCTGTTACAATTAAGGTCATTCTAAAAGTATCTCCATTATAACTATATCCTTGGCTTGGTCCGAAAGCAAATAAACCAGAAATTTCAGCCCCGTCATCACTATATCCTTTATAAAAACCTCCTCTACTTAAAAAAGGAAATTTTGAATTATAAAATTGTGCATAATTATTGTTCCATCCAGATGTCTCATATGTCGCATCACCCGGCAAGTATCCTCTAGATAATTCTATATTATCATAAACAGTTACATATTCATTACTTGTTCTATCTTCGTTTACAAGTGCTCCTGCATTAGTTGTATACAAATCTTCCTCTTCAGATTTGTTATAATAATTCGCAACATATTCCCAAGAATTTCCTGACATATCATATACTCCATAAATATTACCTGTTGTGCTTGCAAGTCCTCCCTGTTGTGTATTATATGGATATGTTACTCCACTTTGAGCAGTAGCATTGCTTGATCCTCCAGAATTACCTGTAATATAAGAACTACTATTGTTTATAGCAAGTTCCGTTCCATTCCTTCCATATTTACTTTCAGATAAATATGCTACAGCTCCCCATTCACTATTCTTTGTCAAATGACTGTTCAACTCACCATTGTAATTTTCAGCAAGTATATACATTTCACTAATTGTTAAGTCTTTCCAATTTCCAACATTAGGTATTGAAACAGGTTTTTGATTTACATTCTTGCTAGATTCATATTTAGCAACCCACATACCTGTAATATTTTCACTCCAGCCACCTTTACTAGTATCTCCTTCAAAAGCTGAATGTGGCATAAAATATTTTTCATTTACAGAAATCGCTAATTTAGTGTCAACATTTAATGGTCTCTTACCACTGCTATCAACAATACCTCGTGCATCACTATATCCTGTTATGCCTTGAGACGTAGATTCATCTTGACTTGAACTATTTCTATAAAGATTTTCATTTTCTTCTGTATCAAAATAAACAATTCTATATGCATATCGTGGAATCCAAACAAAGTAGCTATCTATTCCATCAACAGTTACTTTTGCATTAGCCCATTGACTTGTTCCTCCATTTTCTGTCCCTGAAGTCTGAGCAACATAGTCATACCATCTTGCTTTGTCAAAATCACTATCTCCTTCTGTTATTTCTTTTCCCGTTTCATCCCAATATACTGCTTTCATATTATCTTTTAAAATTGGTTCATTCGGTATATTCGTGACTCCATATCCTGTTCCTTTTAAAAACATTATTTCAATAACACCATTATTTTTTTGAATTTCTGTTAATTCTGAATCAGAAGGTTGTTCTGGTTTTCCTACTGAAATTGTAACAATATCAGATTCTATTTCATTTCCATGAAAAATTTGTATTTCATAGTCACATATTTTATCAACATCAATATCATAACTATTTCCAAAAAATTCATTTGTTACTATCCAATTTTGTTGTCCCTTTTCTCTGTATCTAATTTGCCATTTTTCCACATAGTTTTCACTCTTAATATTTGATAATTTAATAATTCCTTTCTCCCCATCTACTATAGAAGAACTAGCATCAAAAGTTACTTTACCTAAATTTTTACTATAAGAAACATTATATCCTCCATCATCTATTTGTTCCAACATGTAATAATTAACTCCATCATATGTAAATGGTTCTGAAGATATAATAATACGCTCATTTATGTTTATAAAATAATTTCCTGTAATGCCCTCTATCCCCAAATTATTTAAAACATCTTTTGAATAATATTTAAAATCTTTTTCTAATGTTTCTAAATCCTTTTGTTTGCTTAATAGGATATTTGATACTTCTGACACATTAAATATTTCTCTTTGTTCTTGTGTCATTTCAATTCCATTTGAATCAAATTCTTCTTTTTTTAATGAATAAAATTCATCAACTTTCGCTTGTAATAATTTCATTTCTGTTTTAAATGATGTGTATTTTGAAAATCTAACCGTTCCCATTCCACTATATACGGTTATACTTGCTAAAATTAATAAAATAATAATTGTAATAACTAATGCTAATAAAGTTATTCCATTATTATTTACTATTTTTTCTTTTTTCATTAGTTCCTCCTATATTTATTTAGTTGGATATATTACTCATAGGTGAAATTTTTTGTTCAAATAAAGTTTTTGGCTGGGGTGGTAAGATTCGAACTTACGAATGACCGGGTCAGAGCCGGTTGCCTTACCACTTGGCGACACCCCAATATAAATCTTTTTCTATATTATCACTTTTTTTTGTGTTTGTCGAGCTTTTATGCAAATTTTTTGAACTTTATATTTATCCCTTGTTACTGTTCAGACTAGGTTAAATTTATTGATATTCAATGTGGGTAAAGTTTAATTTTCTATAAAAAAGCCTTATAATGGATCTTAGCCTACAAACAAGTTTTTATACTGAACAGTAACTATCCCTTTGCTACTCAGTTCTAAATGCATTTTAAAAATTATATTAATAAAAATCGAATATAAAAAGTTTTAAGCAATTTTTAATAATTTATTATTTTGTAAATATAATAAAAAGTCATAGAGCTGAATAATAAATCCCTTACTATCCAGTATAGAATAAAATAATCCATCTGAAAGGTTGATATATAAATATTTTTAAAAAAAGCTTTAATTCTTCCTATTGGTCTTTAACAAAAATACTTACATATCAACCTTTCAGACTGCCCTACAAAATGAAGTCTAAATCATAACTATAAAATATTATAATTCAGTATAGCATATAGGTAAGCTGATCATTTAATTTGTATTTCCACTACACCATTGGCCAAATTTAGTTAAACAATCAAGCAATATAAGTGCTGCTTTCTTATTAATGTCATCCTCATTTTCAGCATTTTCTAAATTATTTGAGTTTTGTATAGTAGTTGTATTTGCTATACTATTTACATTAAATTCGACATCAAATGTATTGCCTGCATAATCACTTATTACTAATTTATAATATTTATTTTCAAGAAATTGATTTATTAATTTTTTTCTATCGTTTGATAAACTCCATCCTTCAACATTTCTTATTTCTTCATTCAGCTGTATTATTCCCATTATTGCTCCTTCATTACTTATCTCTTGCTTAAAACTTCCAACTGGTGCAACATTATCTAATAATATTTCTGTATTTATTACCTTTTCTTCATTTTTTAAATTTGCCTTATCAATTATTGATCCTTCTATAAATTTAATCTTTAATAATCCATTAAAATTTAAGTTTGTTAATTCTATATCATAAATGACTCCTTGCTTCGTTTTTTCTATCTCCTTTATATTGATTCCATAGTTATTTACTTCTTTCTCATCAATCATTATTAAAACTTCTTCTTTTTTTATTTCATCTTCTCCTAAATTCTTTTCTTTTATCTCAATTCTTACAGTTATTTTATGTGTTTTATTAGCATATTTTTCATAATTTTTATTTGTATTTAATATATTAACTAGTTCTATAACTGGCTTTGTTCTATCTATATACAAGTCTGCAACATCTAATTCATAATAAAAAATATATTTCGCACATGCATAACTATTTATCATCATAAAAAATATTAATAATATTAATACTATTTTTTTTATCAAAATTCATCACCCCATATGGTAAAATTTTAAACTTATTAGATTAATTTGAAAAAAATATTGTGACATCGGTTTATTTTTCATATTTTTTGTTGTTCTCAATTAGAGGATTTATTAAAAATAAAACCAGACAGTTTATTTTCCTCATATGTTCTGTTGTTCTGCTTGAACCTTAATTCGTACTTTCTCTATCATATCTTCTAATTTGATTTTATTGTTATTCTCATATACTATTTTCAACAAATATCTGTCCTCCTGCCTTTTTCCTTTTTCTAGTACACTTTCTTCAGAGTTATTTTCATTTAAACTGATTTCTTCCCCGTTTTTATACAAATTAAACTTAATACTGTCATCAACATTTGCTTCTATTCTTAAGAAATATTTTAAATCTACCTGAGATACCTTATCTTCATTATAATTTAATACAGTAAAATTATATTCACCAACACTATTTAAATTTGTAATATTTATTTTAGAATCAGATTTAACATCTATAATTGGTTGTGCAATTTCTGATTTTGAATATATTACTATTTGAACAAAGCCCTTTCCCATACTATGTCCTGCAAAAAATAAAACTATAATCATAAAAATTATTGTTGCTATAGTAATCTTCTTATCTTCAATTTTTTTATTTAGTTTTATATATATTCATCTCCTTTCCTAAAGCAAAATACAAGTTTTCCCAATATTTTTTCGATAGTTATTTCTTTTGAATCTTTAACATTATTATTATCCCCTTTTGTAATAAAGACATTTTCATATTTTTCTATAATTCTATGTGTAACTAAGCAATTTTCTTCAATTATATATGTAATAATGTCACCTACTTCATAATTATTTTGCTTTCTTATTAATATATAATCACCTTTTTTTAATACTGGTTTCATACTATCAGATGAAACTTTTAATATAGTCATTCCAAATGGCTGAATTTTTTTATTTGGAAAATAAATTTTCAGAAATAAAACAATGATTAAAAAAATTATTGAAAAAATTAGAATCCAATCGCTTTTTATTATATTTTTCATCTTATCATCCTAACTTGTTTGTGGCAAAATTTGTACCCCTTCTACTTTTATATCAAATGTATATTCTTTTATATTTTTTGAATCTTGTGTATCTATTTTATCATTTACTGAACTATCCCCATCTATCATGGTTTCATAAGGCCATTCCCAATATATTTCTATATTTTTCTCTTTTTCTCCTGTGGTTGCATCAATTGTACCAGTTAAATCTTTTTCCATTTCTGTAATATTTTTATACTTTTTATCATTGTATATAAAAAATAAATTTTGTGGCTTATTAGTCTCATTTATAAAACTAATTTTATAATTAATCCCTACTTCAGCACCCTCTGCATTTATTTTAATTTGAAAGTTACCAGAAGTTCCTGGTGCTATTTTATTATCTGTCAAATTTTTGTTATTATTTGATGCTAGATTTATCGTTTGTATCTGAGCTTCATTATTATTTACTTTAAAACTCCAATTTGCAACATTTGCTACACCTTTACCTTTAACTTCTGTCACTTGTTTTGAAAAAGTATTCCCTCCTATAAATAAAAGTCCTAATGCTAATAAAATTATTGCAATAATAATTATTTTCTTTCTTTTACTCAATTCATCTCCTCCATTTCTTAATTCTGTTCTATCTGCTTGATTTCGTAAGAATTAAATCCTTTTATATTTTAATGTAATGGTTTTATATTTTATGTGATGGATTTATATTTTTATGAAAGCTTTTGAATAAATATTTGAATAAAATTTAATGAAAAACACAAAAAAATAAGATAATATTTTTTAGAATCAAATTTAATAAAAATATGAAAATGTAAATTCATTATAGTTTTAAAATACTAACTTGTCAATAAAAATTCACAAGAAGTCATCGCAAAATTCGACAAACAAATTACTGATCAGACTAAATTTTGTAGAAACGACCAAAATATTGATATATAAATATTTTTTGTTAAAGATTAATATGTAGACCTAAAACTTTTTTACAAAAAGTATTTATATATCAACATTTCAGTCGTTTCCCTTTATTTTACACTGAAATTGTAACACAAACAGTTACTGTACAAGCTCAATCTCCTCTTTTAGTTGCATAAAGCTCTATTATTGCATATTATTTTCTATTTACTGCAATAATTCCACCTAAAGTTCCAAATAAAATTGATAATACAATCATAATAATTGAAGCAATATTTAACGTAAAATATCCATTCAATATACTAGAAATCAAATATATTGTTACAATATAAATAAATCCTACTAATGCACCATTAATTAATCCGTTTCTTTGAATTTTGTAATTACCTATTGTGCTACCAACAAATATACTAATAGCAGTAATTATTATAATAACAGGTGTTATGGCATTTTCTTGTAAATTAGTATATGTAAGAATTATCGCAAAAATCACACACATTATAATAGTAAATATATATGAAATTAAAACTCCTTTTATAATACCTTTTAAATTATTCTTATCTGGAATATTAACAGGTTCCATAATAAAATACCTCCTACTCATTATTATTACATTTTATTATATTTGATTTATTTATAGAACCATATAATAATTTTAACAATTTTAGCTTGAACTATGATAAAAAGTATAGTAAACTATTAAAAGGATTTTATTGAAAAATATAAATATTTTTTCAATATGCTTTATAAAAATAAAAATTACCTAAAATACAGTATGAAATAATTGCTATAAATTTTTTAATTTTACAAACAAAAATAGAAAAATTTGAAAAGGATAAAAAATGAATATTAATAATATAAAAAATAACACTAATAGAAACTTTATAAATATTATAGAATATTACCAACAATTAAATTCAACACATATTTTCGCAAAACAAACATCTACAAAATTAAAAGAAAAAACATCAAGGCTGATTATTACTGAAAATCAAAGTAATGGAATTGGAACTAATGGCAAAAAATGGTATTCCGAACCATACAAAAATATAATGATGACTTTATTAATATTTCCTAATTGTAACATAAGTAAATTTAAAAATTTTACAATAGAAATTGCAAATTGCATAAAAACTGCTATAAAAGATTTATATAATTGTGAGTTAAATATAAAAGAACCTAATGACTTATTAATTAATAATAAAAAAATATGTGGAATCTTAACCGAAGCTAAAACCTTAGGAGTTACTGTAAAGGAATTATATATAAGCATTGGTTTTAACGTTAATCAAGAACTTTTTCCAGAAGAAATTATAAATGTTGCTACATCTTTAAAAAAAGAATTAAAACAAGATTTTATTCGAGAAGATATAATAGCACATATTATAAACAATTTAGAAATTTTAATTAAAAAATTACTCTTCAATACTTGACAATTATTTGCATAAATGTTATTATACCTATGTTAACCATTTGCGGATGTGGCGGAACTGGTAGACGCGCTGGTCTTAGGAACCAGTGCCAACGGCGTGGGGGTTCGAGTCCCTTCATCCGCACCAATAAAGGTTTTAAGCCTTTATGAGAAATTAAATATACAGGAAATTTTATAAATTTTCTAACAAAATTGATAAAATTTTCTAACACTTTTTAGAATTTTAGAAATTAGTTGTTGTTAATTTGAGACGGTTGCAACAACTTTTTCTTTTTTTGAAAATTATTTAACTTTTCTGTACTTGTTTCGTAAATATTATTTAATGCGTCTTTACTCATTTCGTATATTTGATTCTTCTTTGTTTCTATCATATATTGGAATTTATCTATTAATACTTGTGCTGATATTTCTTTATTACTTTCATCCATATGTGTATATATCATTGTTGTTTGAATATTTGAATGTCCAAGCCATATTTGAATTTCTTTTATTGGTACTCTATTTTGAATTAATAAAGTTGCACATGAATGCCTTAAATCATGTAGACGTATATGTTTTAAATTGTTATCCTCTAATATTTTAGCAAATGTATGGGTAAGATAGTTTGGTTTCATCAGTTCTCCATTAGGCATTAAACATATATAATCTTTATATTTATTGTTGTAAGTTTTTCCAAATATCTTTCTATATTCTGCATAAATTTTTTTATATTCTTGTAATAAATCAGCAATAAAATCAAATAAAGGTAATGTACGATATGAAGATTGAGACTTAGTTTTATTTTTAAAAACGAATTGAGTTACACCATTAACTTTGAACCTTTGAACAGTATGTTTAATAGTAATTGTTTTTCTTTTGAAATCTATGCAATCCCATTTTAGTCCTAGAACTTCTTCACGTCTTAATCCATAAACTGCTGCTAATATTACAGGTAATCTAATTGTTGTTTCTTTGACTACTTCAAATAAATGTAATAATTCTTCATGTTTGTAGAAACTTGGAATATAATAATCAGATTTAATTGGTTTTAATTTTTGTATAAAATTATATTCTAATAATTCCTGTTCAACAGCCCTATTAAGAACACAAGATAGAATTGACCTATTATGTTTTATTGTATTAGCTTTTAATCCTTCACCATAAAGATATTCTATGTAATTATATATATCAGCTAAACTAATATCTCTTAATAATATTTCCTCATTTTCAAAATATGGTATTATTCTACCATTACAATAATCATAATATCCTTTATAAGTACTTGGAGTAACTTGATTTTCAACAAACTTTAGCCATTCTTTAATGTAATCACTAAATAACATATCCCTGTATGACCCCATTTTTTTTAATCTTTGTTCTTGTGGGTCATTAGATAATTTATTAATTAATTCTGTAATAATTTTCTTTATTAAATGTATGTTGGGATTTTCTTCAATAATTTTCATTAAAGAAGTTATCATATCTTGTTTTGGCATATCATACCAACAAGATAAGCATTTTACAATTATTAGTTCTTCTTCACTAGTTAATTGTGTATTATCTAGTACTAAAGGAGTAGATGTTGAGTTCTCAATAGAAATACTATTATTAATAGATGTTTCTTTTTCTACAGTCTTATTTTTTTCTTGAAGTAATTCCTCAGCAGTTTTTTTGTTTTCTATATTAGCTGTTTTATCATATAAGACACGTATATCTGATAATAATTTTTGAGCCTTTAATTCATTCTTTTTACCACTTACAGTTATTTGAGTTGGAATCCATTTTAATTCACGAGTCCCTTTTGGATACATATTTAAAACTATATAATAGAAAATTCCTTTTATTTGTAGGCTACCTGTTACCAATTAATCCTCCTTTCTGTTGCCTACTGTTATTTAACGTTAGAATTATTATAGCATAAAACATGATAAAATAGGCAACAATTTAGCCAATAAAAAACAAATACTATTAGCTTCTGACTAATAGTATTATTTTTATACTCTATATATAAAAGACTTTTTTTATGATGGTAAAGGAATAAACATATAAAATAACAAGAAAAACTATAAAATAATTAAAAAGTATTGTATAAAAGATTTAGGAATAATATGGTAAACTTTTTAGGGGAGATATAGAAATAATCAAAATCCATATTAAATATATCCGCAAAATTTTTTTTAGCAAGAGCAATATTTATAGAGTTTATGGAATTATAAATATTACTATTGATTTTTCTAATACTAACATTTAACTGTTTGCTAAGAATGGAACACAAATCTTTATATTTTACATCTGTAAAATTATTAAAATAAGCTAATTTTATTATTTCTTTAAAATATCTTGTTCCTAGATTAGCATAATTTAAACCTAATTTAGAAAGGGTAGAATTTAAAAAGATATCTATTTGTTTTTTATCATTTGAATTTTCATTATATTTTTCTAACATAATATATACCTCCGTTTTTTCTAAAGATTAATATTATGATAACAATTTAAAAGAATATGGTCAAAAGAGGAAAATGTTGCGTGATACGAGATAGAAAAGGTAAAAAAGAATAAAATAAAGTCAAAAAATAATAAAAGTTGCGTAAAACGAAACAAATCATGTAACGAATTTTTAGTTTTTTTTATAAAAATGTAAATAAAAAATAAAATTCATGATTTTGTTGATTTTTACGCAACAAAAAAGATACTACCAAATTTACATTTGATAGTATCTAGATATTTTCGGTGACATTATTTGTCCTCGAATTTTCCCTATACTTATTTTACCACGTATTACAGTTTTTTGTCAAATAGAAAAGAGAACCTCAAGTTGCAAGGCTCTCTCTAGGGAAAATATCAAGGTTTTGGTATGTTTCTACACACAACCTCCACCACCGAAAATATCTCTTCATAGAGATTTCCTCCTTCCTTTGTATATTTGCACTAATATTAATTATAGTAAAAAACAAACATATCAACCAATATTAGACAAAATACGAAGAAAACCCGTATTACTAATATAATAAATCCCCTGCACATAAATGCTAAGGGAGAGTAGTTGAAATGTTTGTCTTTTAGCATTATATATGCGAAAGGGAAATATTATATACAAAATTTTCGTATAATTTCCCTATGTACCATAACTATTAATTAGTACAATTTAATTATAACAAGATTGTAAAAAAATGTCAAAAAACATTGAAAAATAAGCATACATATGATAAAATATTTATGTAAACATTAAAAAAGGGGGATTTAATATGTATGAAATAGACATAATAAATCTAGGAAATAAAATAAAAGAATATAGAAAAGCTAGGAGTCTAAGTATTCAAGACTTGGGGGATATGATAGGAAAAAGTAAAACAACAGTAAATAGATATGAAACAGGAGAAATTATCCCAGATATAATAACAGCTATGGAAATATGTAATACTCTGGACATAGATTTAAATGATATATGTGATAAAGATGTACATAGTTTGGAGAAAAATGTAGACAATAACCCATTTAATAGCAATTTATTATATCTTTATTATATAAGTACAAATGGGGTAGTTATTTCAAGTATAGAAATTAAAAAGAACAAATATATCAACAACGTTCTTATGAAGAATGGATTGACAGGAAAAACATATAAACAAGAATATACTGGAATATTAGAAAGTAATTATAATACAGCTTTTATATGTTTAACAAATGCAATTAATAATCCACGGGTTAGATAAATTTCAAATTGAAATAGACTTACACTCTAAAAGAGAAAATATGTATTTTGGTTTGTTTTTAGGAATATCTGGTAATACGCATGTACCTACTGCAAGAAAATGTATGTTGACTAAACAATTAATAACTGAAAAAGAAGAATTAAACAAAATATTTGATAGACTAAAAATAGATAAAGAAGAAACGGACGATATGTTAAAAATTAAATATTGGGATATGAAGAATAAAGAATTAGAAGATTATGTAATTAAAATATAGTAAAAAATAACTTTTAGAATTTGTGATCTAAAAGTTATTTTTTTTTGACTTTTTTTATATATTTACATACTTTTTTGGATTTTTAATCTCTATTCATGTAGTTTTGTTATTGTATATACAGAAAGTACTTTCCAAATTTTTATGAAAAAGGAGTGATATATGTCGAACGAACTTGAAAAGAGATTTACTACATACCTTAATAAAACATTAAGAGGATATTCAAACAGACAGAAGATAAAATATCAAGAAAAAACTAATATTGAGGATAATTTAACGGATTTAGATATTAATAAGATATCTTATAAAAATTATCTATTAAATACAAATGAAATAGATAATATTGATGTAGACATTAATCATTTAGAAAACATTTTTCATAATGAAAAGTATTGTAAAGCTATGAAAAAAGTTCCGTTAAAGCAAAGACAAGTATTGTACTTATTATTCGTAGAAGAATATACAACAAAAGAAGTGGCAAAATATTTTCATACTACAACTGATAATATCAATAAAATAAAGCAAAATGCTATTAAGAATTTTAAAAAGAATTTGGAGGAATTAAATGGATAATAAAGAATTGAAAGTTGTTATATTAAATGCTCAAAATGGTAATGAAAAAGCAACTGAAGAAATACTTGATAAGTATAAAGATATGATAAAAATGTATTCTTTTGTTAACGGAGAACTAAAAGAAGAATTAAAACAAGACTTAACAGAAGTTACAATAAAAACTATAAAGAAATTTAGGATATAAACATGAAAAAAGAAATTAAATTAGTCCCTAAAAAATTACGTAAAGATTTAACAAAACAGACATATATAAATTTAAATCATATACAAATATCAAGTAGCGAAAAATTAGTTGAATTAGGGCAAATGATTAATAATTCAATATATAATTTTTTTAGAATTATATATATAAAGGATAATATTATTATAGGAGAAAATATCATTAATATATCATATATAATATGCCACCAGTATTTTAAATCTGATATAAATGCAAGAATTAAATCAGAAAGATGTGTATATAAACTAGCTAATCAAATGCAATTATTAAAAGCAGATAGTTATTATATTATACATAGTTCTAGTATAGGAAATGATATTGTTTTAAAAGAATATATTAATACAACAAAATTTTTTAATGATAATCTAAAAGGATTTAGAGGTCATTTAATTATTAATTCTAATAGTTATTATTGGATAAATATAAAAGATAAAAATATTATGATTTCTAAAATAAAACACATAAAACAAGGACGATACTTGAGGTATAGTAAATTTATTAAAAACAAAATAAATAACAAAAAAGATGTTTTAAAGTTAGTATATTCAAAACAAAACAATAAAGATAATTCTATAATAATCATTACAAATTCCGAAAATATAATGTATATGGCAATAGATATACCTAACAAAATATATTCAAAAGAAAAAAAGAAAATAGAAAAATATTTAAAAGCATTTTATACTTATAATTTGAAAGTATTTTTAATAACTAAAGATTGTAATATTTTTAATAAAAGTATAATTGAAAATAAAATAATTTATGAAGAAATAAATGGAGAAACATATATAATTGAAGGGGAATTTTAATGGACAAGAAAGAAAAGTTTTTAAAAATATTATATAAACAAGTTGGAGAATTACCAAGAGTTATGAAAATCGAGAATACACTTGAAGCCAAGCAAGAACTAGTTGGAGGATTAATTAAAGTAGTGCCATATAAAGATGCTTTACTAATTTGTAACGAAGAAGCCAAACTATTAAATATGAAACCAAATCTAATTTTTGATTATGACTATATTGCAGGAGATTGTTTTGCTGTTGGAGATGATTACAAAAATGCAGGTTTTAAAAGTTTAACAGAAAAACAAATAGAAGAGTTTACAATAGATTTTATAAAAAGAAGTTTAAAAGAAAAAAGAAAATTAAGAAGAAATAATACATATAATTCTTTTAAAGGGAAAATTAGATAGTTAATATAAAGAATAACACACATCATATATTTCAAATGTGGTGTGTGTTATTAATAATTTTCGATTAATTTTTTTAATTCATCAAAATTGATATCTAAAACGATACAAAGAGCGATTAATTCAAAATCTTTGACACTTTTTTTGCAAGTTTCAATTTTATATAATTCAAATCTATCAAGTTCGATACCTAATAATTCTAGCTTTCGAGATAATTCCATTTTAGAATAATGCTTTTTTTCTCTATGTTCTTTTATTAAATTACCAATAACATTACGGTTGTCATTAAATTTTTTCATGTAAAACCTCCAAAATCAATAAAAAATGAGCGGATTAAAAATATTAATAAAAAATTTTTTAATTTTTATTGATTTTATAATAATTTTTATGCTATACTGTGTATAAATAATACACGTAATTCAAAAAAGTACTAAAAACGATGCATAAAACTACATATTTTGAGAAATATAATAAAGAGTAAAGAAGAAAAGTAGGAAATTAAAAAATAAAATTAAAAACTTGAAAAACATGACACAATATGATATAAAGAAATAAAATATGCTAAAAGCATATATTATATATATAACAAAAACAAAGGAGGAACAAATTAAATGGAAAAACAAAAAGAAAAAACAGAATTAAAACAAAAAAATCAAAAAGGTATCACTTTAATTGCATTAGTTATCACAATTATTGTGTTATTAATTTTAGCAGGAGTAACAATAGCTACATTAACGGGAGAGAATGGAATATTGACAAAAGCAACAGATGCAAAAGAGCAAACAGAAATAGGAGATGAACAGG
>CALXSO010000086.1 GCA_944391155.1 uncultured Clostridia bacterium | reverse complement strand
TATTGTATAGGAAACAATATGAAACTTTAAGTTACACAGACTTAAAGTGAAAATAAATCTCTAAGATTTTATTTTCAAAAGAAAAATCAACTTTTATCTTTACCCTATATGGATTTTTCCGTATACAACAAGAAAGGTTATTTATAAAAAGACCTGCGTAAGCCATACTGATAAAGCTTTGCTACCTTTCTTATATTTTAATTTTATTAATAAAAGTTAGATATTTTACTATATATCTAACTTTATTTTTTTTTTTTTTTTTTGGGATTCGAACCCACGGTACGCTATTAACGCACGCCAATTTTCAAGACTGGTGCCATAAACCAACTCGACCACCTCTCCATTAGTCGTTAGATTAAGCCCAACGACAATATTTATATTAGCATTTTTACTTTAATTTGTCAATAGAATTTATGATTTTTTTTCGTATATTAAAAATTCTTCTATTTCACCAACACAATTCATATTTTCCATAATATAATTTCTAAGAATTAAAGATTCTTGCCAATTTAATTTTTCCTCATCTTTTTCAATTAATACATTTACATTTTCTAATTTCTTTATTTGTTTTATTAAACCTTTTTCTCCTTCTTTCCCAAAATTTCCTTTCAAAGGTAAATCAAAATCTTTATGATTAATATTAAAATTTATCATATAAAATGCTGCTTTAGGAGACATTATAATAACTTCATTTTCTGTTTCTTCTATATATTTTGACACATTCTGAATATTATTATACATTTCTTCAGAAATAATTCCTCCAAAAAATGGATCTTCATAATTATAATATTTTTCTTCACTAAAAACAAATCTAAACCAATTTATTAAATTTGCAAAAGACAAACTAATTAATACTGTACCCACTATAACTAATAATATACTTTCTATAATTTGCTTATTTTTAATCTTTATTTTATTTATGCCTCCTAGAACTATTTGAAATATAACATATATAAATAAAATAAATAGTAAATATCCAGAAATTATACAATGCAATCTATTTGCAATAGGATATGCTATTAATAAAAATGGTATAGAAAAACAAATAAGAATTTTTAAATTTCTCTTTTTTTCATTGTCAAATTTATTATCTATTTTTTTATTTAAAATTATAAAAAATATTGTTAATAAAAGAACTGTTACTAAACAAGAAAAATATATAAAATCGACAGTAACATTGTTATTTGCAAATTCATTCAAACCTAGAAAACAATAATTTATAAAATCAAATAAATTTCCTTGAAAATATAGTATTAAACAAAAGCAAATATTTATACACATAAATACTAAAATATATTTTAATATTTCTTTAATTTTTTTATCTTTACTACATAATATGTATATACAATAACCAATTGAATAAAAAATCCCTATATTTTGCTTTGTAAGAAAAACTAGAGCTCCTATTATTCCTTGTATTAAAAACATTTTTTTATGAAATTTGTCTTGCAATAATATACAAATACCAATAAAGGAAATTGTTAATGCTAAAGTATTATAATTTGCTCCACCTCTAATAACTAAAAAGTTTCCTGTAACCATAAAAAAGTTGATAACTAAAAAGGAAATAAATCTTGAAAGTCCTATTTCTCTCATAATTTTGTACAAAAAGAAAAATAAAAAAATTAAAATTATACAATTATATATCCTGAAAACAAATATATTTTGCCCCAAAAAATTTAATAAAAATGAACCTATATAAAAAAATATTGGTGTTATTATAACATTTAATTCTTCGTAAATTAAATATCCATTACTCATTTTATAAATATTAAAAAAATTCCATAATTCATCAGAATTTGCAATATATACATTAAATGAAATTCCAAGCACACATAAGAAACTATATAATAAAATGAAATATTGATCCTTCTCTTTTATTTTATTTAAAATCTTATTCATTAAATCTTGTACACACCTTTACTATTTATTGCTTTATCAATAGCCATTTTTTCTTCTTCAGACAATGTATAATTAGATTTTCCATTTTCAACGGGTTTTGCATAAATATTAGACATTTCTCTAGAATATATACCATTCATAACAACACCATTATTTTTATCATCAAGCATGGCTAATGCAAAACTCAAGTCACTACCTGTGTCTTTAAATGCATTATATCTAATTATTCCTATTTTTTGTATACAACCTTCTAGCTGTGTATCTAAAGATTTGCAATATTCATTAATTTCTATATTTTGTTTTTCTACTTTATCTACTTTATACATAAATGTTTCTAAATCTTCTTGTATATTTTTTCCTGAACCAAGTTTTTCTATAAAGTTTTTATAATTTTTTTGTAATTTAGTATATTTTGTATTTATAATGATTAACAAAAAAAACATTATTAAAATAGCTACTATAATTCCTAGTGTAACATAATTTGACTCTAATAATTCTAAAAATTGCTCCATACTATCACTCTCCCATTTAATTTATTAGATTTTTTATTTCATTAATTCCAATATTCTTTCTAAATCATCATTATTAGCGTATTCAATAATAATTTTTCCCCTTCTTTTTCCTGCATCTAATCTTACCTTTGTTCCAAAAAAGCTTTGAAATCTATTTTCTATATCTCTATATAATATTTGATTTCTTTCTGCTTCTTCTGCTGATTCTTTCTTCTTACTTGCACTGTTTTCTGCTTCTCTTACAGTTGCTCCTCTTTCTATCATTCTGACTGCTGTTTTATATTGTTTTTCTGGATCTGTAATTCCTAATAAAGCTCTACAATGTCCTTCTGTCAATTTTCCTTCTTTTGCTAATTCTAAAACTCTTGGCTCCAAATTTAGTAAACGAACAGTGTTAGCAATAGCACTTCTACTTTTACCTAACCTTTTTGCTATATCTTCTTGTCTTAATCCATATCTTGTCATTAAATTTTTGATTCCTGATGCTTTTTCAATAGGGTTTAAATCTTCTCTTTGTATATTTTCAATTAGTGCTATCTCTTGATTCACCTTTTCATTATCATCACGAATTAATACAGGTATTTGTTCTATTCCTGCAATTTTGCATGCTCTCCATCTTCTCTCTCCTGCAACAATACTATAATATCCGTCTTTTTTGCACACAACTATTGGTTGTATTAATCCGAATTCTTTAATAGATTCTGCTAATTCTTCTAAAGATTCTTGATCAAACTTTTTTCTTGGTTGATCTCTGTTTGGTTCTATTTCTGTTAGTTTTAGATTTTTTATTGTTTCATTTTCTTGAACTTGTTCTTCTTCTGGAACAGGACCAAATAAAGCATCTAATCCTTTTCCTAATCCAGTCTTTTTTGGCATAATCATCACTTTCTTTCAAAATTATTTAGATTTAAAGGGAATCTATAACCCAATCCTTTATTTTACATATTTTTCATTTTCTTTTCTTCATTGTTGATTTTTATAAATTCCTTAGCAAATTTTTCGTAACTTTTAGCACCTTTTGACCTAGGATCATATTCAGTAATCGGTAATCCATAACTTGGAGCTTCACTTAGCCTTACATTTCTTGGAATTACTGTCTTATAGACTTTATTATCAAAATATTTTTTTACTTCTTTGACAACTTGATTTGATAGATTAGTTCTTATGTCATACATTGTAAGTAATGCTCCTTCAATCTTTATATGCTTATTTAAATGTTTTTTTACTAGATTGATAGTGTTTAATAATTGCCCTAATCCTTCTAATGCATAGTACTCACATTGCACAGGAATTAATACACTGTCAGATGCAGTAAAAGCATTTAATGTAATTAACCCTAAAGATGGCGGACAATCTATTAAAACATAATCAAATCTTTCTTTTATTATGTCTAATTTTTCTTTTAGTCTTTGCTCTCTAGACATCATTGATACTAGCTCAACTTCTGCTCCTGCTAAATTGATATTTGAAGGACAAACAACTAAGTTATTAACTGCTGTCTTTTCTAAAGTGTCGATAATTTCTGTATCATTTGTCAATATGTCATAAAATGATAGTTCTACATCTTTTTCTGCTCCTACACCGCTTGTTGCATTGCCTTGTGGATCAGCATCAATTAACATTACTTTATAGCCTTTTTTTGCCAATATTGTACTTAAATTTATCGTTGTTGTTGTCTTTCCGACTCCACCTTTTTGATTTGCTACAGATATTACTTTTCCCACAAAAAAGCCCCCATTCTTTTTAGTTAAATTTTACTTATCAGTTTAATTATCTTTCTATTATTATGATATAAAATTATATATAAAAAGTCAATGAGTTTTTATTATTTTTTGAAATTTTTGCAAATCTTACTCTTTGTTCACTCTTACACTAAAGCAATCCTCTCAAACGATTGATATATAAGCAATTTAAAGGAATTGTTATTATTATATTATAATTATTTTTTAATTCTTTTTCTAAGAAAATTTTAAACTTTTATTAAAAAATTTAGAAATATTAACAAGAAAATTTTTACATATTTCGCTAATTCTAAAGCTTTTGAAATTAACAATTTAATTTTTAATGTAAACAAATTTATAACTATGTTTGAAACTGTATTTTCATAAAAATATTTGAAATTAATGATAGCAAAAGCATATTTTGAAATAATGATAGCAGAATTATATTTGGAAAAAATAGTAAAAAATATTTTGACGATACTAGAACTATAAATTCATTTGAATTTAATACTAGTAAAAGTTAATTTGACAATAATAGCATCATAAATTTGTTTAAGATTAATAATAGTAAAAATCCATTAACACTAATAACATCATAAACTCATTTTAGCTTAATAATAGTAAAAGTTCATTAAAAATAATAAGATTATAAATTTATTTGAGATTAATAATAAAATACATTTAACAATAATAATATCATAAATTCATTTGAAATTAATAATAATATATTTAACAATAATGACATCATAAATTCATTTGAGATTAATAATAATATATTTAACAATAATACTATTATGAATTCATTTAAAATTAATAATATTACAACTCCTCTCCAAATAATAAAATTATATGTTTTTTTGTTTAAAATATTAAGAAATTTATTTGCTTATAACAATATTAAATATTAAAAGCTTATAAAATTTAAAAAGCAACAAGTCTAATTTTCATAAATCAGCTTCTTTTAATAGTTTAACGTTAAACAAATATAAGAAAGGTAGCAAAGCTACATCAGCATAGCTTACGCGGGTCCTTTTATAGGTAACCTTTCTTGTTGTATACGGAAAAATCTATATAAAGCTAAGATAAAAGCTAATTTTTACTATACAATAAGAAAGATAGCAAAACTACATAAGTAAGGGTCACACAAATCTTTTTAAAGGACATACCAAATGTCATTAATTTAAGAAATGATAGCATTTGGTATGTCCCAATATTAGTTGAAAAATATTTTCTTCGTCTTCCATGTTAAGAAATGATGGCATTTGATATGTCCCTAAATCTCTATATTGGTTTCTTTGCTGGAGTACCAGCTTTTCTAGGATACTGACTTGGAGTATTTTTTATTTTATCTAAAACAATAATTGATCTTTTTATATCACTTGATGGAAGAAAAAATTTGTCTACTGCTTTTAATTTTCCACCTAAAACACTTATTGCTTTTTCTGCATCTTTCAATTCTTCCTCACATTCTGATCCTTTCATTATAACAGCTTTTCCATCAATTTTAACAAATGGCAATAAATACTCTGAAAGTACTGCCATATTTGCAACAGCTCTAGATGTAACAATATCAAAGCACTGTCTAAATTTTTTATTTTTTCCAAATTCTTCTGCTCTTCCATGCACTGCAATAATATTAGTTAATTTAAGCTTTTTAATAACATCCTCTAAAAATAAAATTCTTTTATTTAAAGAATCTAGTAATACTATTGTAACATCATCTCTTATAATTTTTACCGGAATTCCAGGGAAACCTGCACCAGTACCTACATCTAGTAATTTTGAATTCTCTGGTATATATTTGCATATTGTAATAGAATCTATAAAATGCTTTAGAATTATTTCTTTCACATCTGTTATTGCCGTCAAATTAATCTTTTCATTCCAATCTAACAATACTAACATATAGTCATAGAATTTCTTTACTTGCTCCTCATTTAAAGATATTCCAATTTCTTTCGCTTTATTAACTAAGTCTTTCATAAATTCTTCAAATTCCATTTTTCTTCCCAACTTTCTTAATTATTTTAGTATTTTTAAATATTAATATTATTTTCCTTCTTTTTTCATCTGCATATAAATAAGTAAAACTGATATATCTGCTGGTGAAACCCCTGAAATTCTTGATGCTTGGCCTATTGAGCGTGGTTTTAGTTTATTTAGTTTTTGTCTTGCTTCTAAACTAATTCCCTCTACCTTTGAATAATCTATATCTTCTGGTAATAATTTAGTTTCTAATTTTTTAAATTTTTCAACTTGAGCTTCTTGCATTTTTATATATCCCTCATATTTCACTTGAATCTCTACTTCTTCTTTTTCTTGTTCTGTCAATATTGGTCTATCTTTATCAATCTCTTTTAATTTTTCATAATTTAATTCTGTTCTTTTTAATAGTTCAGCCATCTTTGTACCTGTTGTTAATGGTGTTGTTCCACATTTTATAAGCAAATTATTAACCTCTTCTGTTGGTTTTACAATTGTTTGCTTTAATCTTTCAATTTCTTTGTGAATATTTTCTCTTTTTTCCACAAACTTTCCATATCTTTTGTCTGAAATAAGTCCTATCTCATGCCCAATCTCAGTTAATCGCAAATCAGCATTATCTTGACGCAAAAGAAGCCTATATTCTGCACGAGAAGTCATCATCCTGTATGGCTCATTTGTTCCTTTTGTAACAATATCATCAATTAATACTCCTATATATGCTTGTGTTCTATCTAAAATAATTGGATCTTTTCCCTGTATTTTTCGTGTAGCATTTATACCTGCAATTAATCCTTGACATGCTGCTTCTTCATACCCTGAAGTTCCATTTATTTGACCAGCCATAAATAATCCGTCAATTCCTTTATATTCTAAAGAAAGTTTTAAATTTGAAGGATTTATACAATCATACTCTATTGCATATGCTGGTCTAGTAAATTCGGCCTTTTCTAATCCTGGAATTGTATGATATAAAGCTATCTGTACATCTTCCGGCAAAGATGAACTCATTCCTTGAATATACATCTCTTCTGTATCTAAACCAACCGGTTCAACAAATGCTTGATGTCTTGGTTTATCAGCAAAACGCACTACTTTATCTTCTATTGATGGACAATATCTTGGACCAGTACCTTCTATCATTCCAGAATACAACGGTGATCTATGTAAATTTTGACGAATTATTTCATGAGTCTTTTCATTAGTATATGTTAAATAACAATCTACTTGATCAAATTCTTTAACTTCATCTTCAAAAGAAAATGGAACTATTTTTTCATCGCCTTTTTGTACTTCCATCTTAGAAAAATCAATACTTCTTCTATTAATTCTAGCTGGTGTCCCTGTTTTAAATCTTACTAAGTCAATGCCTAGTTTTTTTAAGGATTCTGATAACTTATTTGCAGCAGCTACTCCATCTGGTCCACTTTCTTGAGAAAAATCTCCTATGAATATTTTTCCCTTTAGATATGTTCCGGTTGCTACAATTATACTCTTAACAGTATATATGGCCCCTAAACTTGTCTCTATTGCAGTTACCTTACCATTTTCTACCCTAATATCCACAATTTCTCCCTGTTTTAATTCAAGATTCTCTTGTTTTTCTAAAGTATGTTTCATCTCTGCTTGATATTTTTTTCTATCAGCCTGTGCTCTTAGAGAATGTACTGCTGGTCCTTTTGAGGTATTAAGCATTTTTATTTGGATCATTGTCTTGTCAATATTTTTCCCCATTTCTCCCCCAAGTGCATCTATTTCTCTTACTAAATGACCTTTCGAACTTCCTCCAATATGAGGATTACATGGCATGTTTGCCACATTTTCTAAACTAATTGAAAAAATTAATGTTTTCATCCCTAATCTAGCTGCTGCTAATCCAGCTTCACATCCTGCATGTCCTGCACCAATTACTGCTATATCATAATCTCCTGCTAAATAACTCATTTCTAATACCCTTCTTTCTATATTTGCTATAACATATTTTTTTACCTTTCATACCTTCATATGAAACAGAAAACAGTGTTTAGAAACACTTTCTAAAATTAATTTAACCAATAGGTTTATATGCTACTGTAAATATTTTCCATCTATATACTACCTTACAGTTAACCTTAATTCAGAATTTTGACAAATTTCGACATTTTTTGCACTTCAAGTATGGGTTTATATAACTATATTATGTTATGTTTATTTGGGTAAAATTTAGCTTTAAAAAATCTCTGCAAACCCATGGTTTTCCACAGTTTTTAGACATTTTTTATTTTTATTTAGCGAACATTTACTTTTATCGACATGTATTTTTTACAAAATCGTTTTTGCGAAAAAAGTCGAATTTTGACGATTATTTTTATAGTTAATACAATATTTTTAATCTGTTTCCATCTAATTATTCAAGTAATTTAATTCATTAGTTAATAAGTTAAAAACTACCGTTGACACTATTTAACTATTAATCTTAAAAAATTTTTAACTAAAAATAACTTTATTTAAAAATTACGCTATAGATTGCATTTCAAAATCTAATAAATAAGTATTTTAAAAAATTTCTTAAATTTTATATTTCTTTAGAAAATTTTTAAAAAAATTTTTTATCTTAAATGTGAATAAAATTTTTTTAAAAATTTTAAACTGTGAATAAATTTAAAAATATTTTACAAACTGTGAATAACTTTTCAAAAAATTAATCTAAAATGAAAATACCTTTTAACTTTATTTTTTAAATAGCCAAATTTGCTTTTATTTTCTTTTTATTTCTTTTTTTGTATTTCATTTGACAAATTATATATCAATTAAATTTATTTGTCTTATTTTTGATTTTAAAAGCTCATTTTAATAATGCAAAAATAAAAAATTTTTTTAAATTATTTTCCTAAACAAAATTTAGAAAAAATTTCATCAATTATATCATCAGTAACAACTTCACCTGTAATTTTTGATAAATTTTCTAGGATTTCTCTTATAAAAATAGATACAATATCAAGTGGCATTCCTGATTCAATAGTTTCTTTTGCTTTAATAACCTCATCTATAGCCTGTGTAATTAAATTTTTTTGCCTTACATTTGTAATCATGACCTCATTATCTAGATTAATATCATTAAAATTAAACATTTTTTCTATTACACCATATATTTTTTCTATTCCTAAAGAATTCAAAGCTGAAATTTTAACAATATTTGATGAAACTCTTGTTAATCTTTCATCATTTTCATGTAGTTTAACATCTAAATCTATTTTATTTAATATTATTATTGATTTTTTATTTTTTATAATATCTAATATTTGAATATCTTCCTCTGTTAAATCTTTACTTGCATCAAATATTGCAATGACTAAATCTGCTTCATTTGCTATTTCCTTTGATTTAGCTATTCCTATCTTTTCTACTTCATCTTTTGCATTTTTTCTTATTCCTGCTGTATCTATTAGCTTTAGAGGAATACCAGAAATAGTAATAAATTCCTCGATAGTATCACGAGTTGTACCTTCAAACTCAGTAACTATAGCTCTATCTTCTTTTAAAATAGCATTTAACAATGATGATTTACCAGCATTAGGTCTACCTATAATCGCTGTTTTTATTCCTTCCCTAAGTAATTTTCCATCATCAAAACTTCTTTCTAATTTTTTTAATAAGTCATATACCTTACTTAACATTTCTAACAATTGATTGTTCGTTACTTCTTCCACATCGTATTCTGGATAATCTATTGATACTTCAACATTAACCATTTCATCCATTATCAATTGCTTAATTTCTCTAATTTTTTTTGATAGTACACCTTCTAACTGCTTAATACTAGCTTTTGCCTCTTTTTCAGACTTACTATTTATAATATCAATAACAGATTCTGCCTGTAATAAATCTATTCTACCATTTAAAAAAGCTCTCTTTGTAAATTCTCCAGGTTCAGCTAAAACAGCACCATTAGAAAGGCATAATTCCAATATTTTTCTTAAGATGACCATTCCTCCATGTGAATTAATTTCACACATATTTTCAGCAGTATAGCTTTTAGGTGCCTTAAAATATGACACTAAAACTTCATCTACGATTTCACCATTTTGAATAATATGCCCATATTTCATAGTATATCCAGGAATTTCTTCTATTTTTTTATAATTTTTAGGAACAAAAATTTTCTCT
Source organism: uncultured Clostridia bacterium (assembly GCA_944391155.1). Taxonomy (GTDB): domain Bacteria; phylum Bacillota; class Clostridia; order TANB77; family CAG-508; genus CAG-269. Next base: position 3,106 of record CALXSO010000086.1, on the reverse strand, counting down.
AAAACATCAAAACATTCTTTTCCACTCATTCTTATTATTCCAATACCACCAATTCCGTGGTGCTGTTGAAATTGACGCAATAACCTCCATATTTTTTTCCTCCCATTTTTTCATATTTTTCTATAAAATATTATTTCCTATACAATAACAAAAAGCCAAAGACAGATTTATTTTTTACTTTTGTAAAATCCGACCTTTGACCTCCGATTTTTATATATAATTAATTATTTTTTAAAGAAATAACTATCCTTCTATTAGGTTCTTCTCCAATACTCTTAGTTTGAACCTTTTGACTATCTTGTAAATGACTATGTATTATCTTTCTTTCATATGCTTTCATTGGCTCCAAAGTTACAGATTTTTTAGTTTTTACAACCTTTCTAGCAACTTTATCAGCTAAGTCTTGCAATGTTTTTTCTCTTTTATTTTTATATCCTTCTATATCCAAAATAACTCTTACTCTATGTTCAATTCCCTTACTTGCAATTGAGGAAATTATATTTTGCAAAGCATAAAGCGTTTCTCCCCTATATCCTATTAAATATCCTAAATCCTGATTGTTTAAAGAAACTTTCATATCTGTTTCACTTTTTTCAATAGAGTATTCTATACCTTCTGGAAGATTTTTAATAAATTGTTTTAAAAATTCATCAATATTTCTATAAGCCAAATCCTGTTCTTCCGTAGACAATTTCTCAATTTTTGTTTTTGTCTTTTTTGCTCCTTTATCTTCTTGCATATCTTCTTTAATTGTTAATTGAACCTTAACAACTCTTGGTGCTAAAATACTAAAGAAACTTCTTTTTTCTTCCTCTAAAACTTTTATATCTACCATGTCTCTAGTAACATTTAACTCTTTAAGCCCATTTTCAATAGCATGATTTGTAGTATTACCTTCTGAAATAATTGATTTAGACATATTTGTCCTTCCTTTCTACAATCATTAATCATCTTTTATTATTTTATTTAAAACAAGTCTTTCTATTATCATTGTAATATTATTAACTAACCAATATAACGCAAGTCCTAATGGTGCTACCAAAGAAATTGAAACTGACATAATTGGCATCATCCAATACATCATTTTATTAGTTTGCTCCATAGCATCAAATTCTTCTTCTTCCTTTGTTTCATCGACTTTTATAAGCTTTTTATCTTCTTTATCTGGTTCTTCCGTAATATCTATTACTGGATTTTCTTTTTTATCTTTTGACTGCATTTTTGTTGTTAACTTAATTGATACAAAACTTGATAAAATATATAAAACTGGGATAATATAAACTGTCCAATCACCTAAATTTTGTTGTGGAATTTTACTTAAGTCCAATCCTAAGAAATTCATATTAAATGACATATTTTTTAATGTTTCATCATCAGGATTTTTATTTTTTAAATAATCTAATTCTCTAATAATATCAATCTCTGGATATGCTGCACTTACTTCTTTTCCATCATCTTTTAGCTGTTGAACATAAGAATTAACAAAGTTTGTATCAACCTTTTTCATATATGTTAATGGACAACGAACCATATAAAAAATAGAAATTAATAGAATAAATTGAATTATTGTACTTAGACATCCACTAAATGGATTCATTTTTTCTTCTTTATAGAGATTCATCATCTCTTGATTCAACTTTTCTGGATCATTTTTATATTTAAATTGCAAAACTTTCATCTTTTCTTGCAATTTCGAACTCTTTTTTAACATTTTTTGTTGTTTTATTGATAATGGTAACATTACAATTTTTATAACTAAAGTAAATAAAATCATTGCTAAACCATAGTTACTAACAAAATTGTAAATAAAATTCAATAAATAACCAAAAATATTAGCAAAAAAACTAAACATTTATATTCCTCCTGATTTTATTTTAGAGGATCATACCCTCCTTTTGAAAAAGGATTACAACGAATTATTCTAAAGCAACCAATTATACTTCCCTTTAATGCTCCATATTTCACAATTGCTTGTTTGGTATATTCAGAACAAGTTGGATAATATTTGCAATTTATGTTTTTACTAGTTAAATAACTAGATATATATTTTTGGTACCAGTTTATAATTCTAATAAGTATTTTTTTCATAACTATTTCCTGTTTTCAAATAAATTAGCTTTATCAAAAATTTTTTCCATGTCCAACTTAATTTTTTTAAAACTAATATCTTTAACAATTGCTTCTTTTTTCCACAAAAAAACAATACTTTTTCCTGTTTTTATCTTATCCTCGAAAAAATAATAATTTTCTCTAATTAATCTTTTTATTTTATTTCTTTTTACGGATTTTGCAGTTTTTACACTTATAGCAAGTCCTAATAAATTAAAATTTTTTCGATTATCCATTACAAAAGCATTTATATAATTACCCGAAAAAAATTTTCCTCTTGATAAAACTGTTCTAAATTCATAATTTTTTTTCAACATTAAAGTTTTTTTCACAATCTTTTCCTCTTTTACAGCAAAAAATAAATGAAAAAATCATAGAGAGATACTTTATGATATATATTACATCGATTAGCTAAACCATAATAATATATAATAAAATTTATCTCTCATTCATGCACCATTTAAGCACTTAATTTTTTTCTACCTTTTGCTCTTCTTGCTTTTAATACATTTCTTCCTGATCTAGTTTTCATTCTTTTCATAAAACCATGTTCTCTTTTTTCTTGTCTTTTTTTAGGTTGAAAAGTTCTTTTCATTACAACGCACCTCCTACTGCTTTGTTTATATTTCAAAAATTTCATTTCTGAAATTCTCTTACGCAAAATATCAAGTATATCGATTATACAGTATAAATTATATCCTTGTCAAGAATTTTTTTAATGAATTTTTTCGTTTGTGCCGTTTTTTTTGAAAGTTGTTTTTCAAAACAAGATGATTTTTATGTACATTTTATATTTTTAGACCCATTTTGTTATTGGTAATTATTTCCAAACAAAAAAGGGCACAATACCTCTATTGTGACTTTACATAATTTTTTTGACCATTGTTATGCAACTAAACTTCTTATATTTTTTTGCTTATTTCTTATATGTCCTTTCGCCATCGTTAACATTACCAGAAAACTTAAATCTACCATTAGCTCCATTTTTTCTTGTCCA
>CALXSO010000085.1 GCA_944391155.1 uncultured Clostridia bacterium | reverse complement strand
TCTATTGTAGTGAGAATCTCCTATCAATCCTGCTTTATCTCTACGATTTAAATTATATTTAAGTAATTCTAAAAATTCAATTCCGTTTTTGACAATATAATTAACATTATTGTATTTATATAGTAATTTTTCTGCATTGTCATACACTTCGGATTTTGTTTTTCCATAAACGGTTTGGCGAGGTTCTCCCTCTTTAACAGTTACTTTTAAACTATATCTTTTATTTTTCTTGTCATAAAAAGGTTTATTATTTCTTATATTATTTTTATTTATTATTTATTTCTATCCTTTCAATGTTTTCATGTTTTTCCATTTTCCAAATAAGATAAGCAAGAAGAGTAACTGTTTTTTGTTTTCCAATGTTTACAGAAGGAAAGTTTTTATCTTTAAAAAGCTTATTAGTTAAATTTAAACCCATTTTTAAATCTTTTGCGACATCTGATACAGTTAAATTAATAAAAGGGTCTTTTAAGTGTTTTAAAGCTTCAATTATCATTTGTTCTTTTAGAGTTTTTTCTTTAGTATCAATTACTTTTTCTTGTATATTTATATTATTCATTTTTGAATACCTCACTTTTTAATATTTTAGATAAAATCAACTCTATATCTACTAATACTTGTAATAAGGCTTTTTCAAAATTTGTATTGTTAATATTTTCAAAACCTCGTTCACTGTAAGTAATTACTTTTTGCTTATATTCTTTTGAAATAGCTTTTAAAATATTATTTGAATTATTATTAAAACTTTTGTTAATTAAGTCTTGTGTATACCAAATAATGTCCTCTTGTGAAAGTCCTTTAAATTCACGTTCTTGTTTGTCTATATTAATAAGAATGAAATCTCCTTTAATACTCCTAAAAGGTAATACAATATTAGGTTGCATGTATTTCATTAATTGTTTATTGTTGCAAATTATATAAAGACTTTCATAAGGGATGATATCAAGTTGATTTTTTATAATAGCTTTTTTTAGAGTGAATATATTGAAAATAATTTTAACTGTTGGTGTTTGTCCAGCCTTTTTATATATAACTCTAACTGAATTTGTATGATTTGCTTTATTCATCAAATGCGTGTCGATTTTTCTTTTTATTTTCATTATGAATTACCACCTTTTTTCAATCTATCTGCTTTATATAAAAGTTCCAAATTATGTTTAAAGTGGGTTATTCCTTTGTTTCTTAGTAGTATAACTTCTCTTTTTTGTAGTTTTAATCTCTTGCAAATATCATTTAATCTACAATTTTCAATATATGAAAGATACAATACTTTTCTTTCAAGTAAAGGTACGATTTTCATTGCAAGATAATAAGTTTCATTTGTAAAAATATTTTCTAAATGGTTGATACTTACATCTGCATCATCTACATCTTGCATAGATGTTTGATAATAGTTATCTTCAATCATCTTAATGATTGTTTCAGTATCAATGATTGTTTCAATAATTGATTGAAACTCTTTTTTGTCTTTGGTAAAGGATAATTTTTTCTTTTTTGGATTTTTCATATTCTAAAACCTCTTTTCAAAAATTTTAGATTTCTAGAAATCTTGTGTTTGTTCGAACTGTTTACATGATACAAGTAAATAGGGGAGAAATGTATTTTTGTAAGAAAATTCACTAAAATGTATGAAATTGTAAGAGTTTGTAAGAAAGATTGAAAATATGTTCTGTTTGTAATGTGCATAAAATAGCATAATATGGAATTTTAAAAAATCAGTTTACGTACCATGAAAATAACACATAAAATATAGTTACATTCTATATTTTATGTGTTATCTTACATTCATTTATTGAATTATTCATTTTCAAAAGTATAGGTATCCGTTATATCAAGATATAGGATATCGTGTTTATTTAAACTTTCTTTTTCTAAATCTGTAATTTTTAATCTATCTAGTAGTTCATCAGTAAAATCAATATCCTTTTTAGAAACGATACATTTTCTAATACTAGGAATATATTGTCCATTGGTACAATGGAAAGTGCCTAGCATTAAGTTGTTTGTTCCTCTAGCTATATTTACTATAATATGTGAAAGTTCAAAACGTAAGTTATTTTCTTTGTAATTTTCAAAAACAAACACGGCAATATGATTATCTGATTCTAAATAACCAGATAGGTAAATAAAATCTTTTCTATAATCTATAAAATCAACTTTGCATAAATCAGGTTTTGGAATAAGTTTTAATCTAAATTTGCCTTTACCATATTTTTTAGTCTTAGGATAATATGCTATATAATATAAATAAAGTATATTTGTATTAAATGGATTTTTAGTATTTTCAAGATTATTAATTTTTTGCATACTATCAAAAAGTTCATATTCATAAATACCTAATTCGTTACAAATTAGATAGATTTGTTCTGCATTAGGTGTAATTTCACCATTTTCATATCTAGCAATCGTGGCAGGTGTTTTATTTATTGCTATTGCTAAATTTTCTTGGCTCAATCCTTTAGCCCTTCTAAATTTTTTGATATTTTCTCCAAAAACTTTTTTATCAAAATTAGGCATATAACCACCTACTTTCAGTTTACTTAACATAATGTAATTATAACATATTTTTCCATTTTTATCAATGATAAACCTAGAGGCTCTAAGAAAATTGATATTTTTACCAAAATATGGTATAATGGAAATACTATAAAATAAAAAGAATGGCTAAAAGCTATTCATCAGGTTGCAATACTTGATTTCAATTATGATGAGAACAAGCATTGCGACTGCTTGGACTTTTGGAAATAACATTTGTTATCTTCTTTATCATAATTGAATTTTTTTATTTATAGAATAAATAGTAAAGGAGAGTAGCAAATGGAAGAACAAGAATTTTGTTTGGATGGACGGAAGTCCAGGAGCTTAAGCCGTTCACTTGAAAAGGAGGGCAAAGTTTCCCTCCTACAACTAAAAAATATTGAAAATGATATAGATTTTTTATATAATTAAGTTAATTATTCTAGACTAGTCGCAATAGTTTAGATTAATTATATAACTTTAAATAGAAATATTTAAAGTAAAAAACACAGGGGTTTTTCCATTTGCTACTCTCCTGTGTTTTAATTTACGTTAAACGTAATATTTTGTGATTTTAGTTTTAAATGATAAGATTTTGGAAGAGATTTATATATAAAACATGGAAAACAACCATAAAACTTACGTAGTATGCAAATTTTATTGCATATTACGTAAGTTCTATTTTTTTGTTATATTTACATAATCTTGTTATATTAATAGTATAAAAATATATTATTTTTCAAAATATGGGGGATGTTTAATTGGTAAAAAATTGTACTAAAACAAAAAATCTAATAAATTCTAAAACTACAATTTTAATTTATAATATATTAAGAGATTTAGGTTTAGTACCTACACTTAAAGGAACTAAATTTTTAAACAAAGCAATTCAAATAGTTATAAATAGTAATAATGAGTTTATTGTTTTAGAGGATATATATAATCAGATAGCTTCAAATTATGTAGGTTTTAATAGTGTACAAATTAGAAATGCAATTAAATATGCCATAGATACCAGAAATGAGCAAAAAGCAATAATAAATTTTGAAGGAATTTTTGGATATAAGTATAACTCATATTATTTCACAAATAAAATTATGATAGAAGAAATTACAAGAGTATTAAAGTATGAAAATGTTGCTAAAAATATAATAAATCTCTAACTTCATTATTGTGTAATAAAATTAGAGATTTTTTTAATATTTACAATTTAAATTTCTTCTTCCCACTCTGTACCATTCCAAATGATTTTTGAATCTAATGTTGGAAAATTGTTTTCATTATATACCCATTTGCTCCATCCAATCGTATTTATATTATCTTGATTATTTATTGTATATCTATTTAAAACTTCTATAAATTCAGAACTTTGCATATATGATTTTTCTAATATACTTGCATTAACATAATCAAAACCAGAAATTTTTTCGTTATTCACCAAACATGAATTAGGAACTCCAACTTTCTCATTTGAGTCCTTTAGCATAAATGCATTTTTTATTGTTAATTGTACATCTTTCCTAAGTTGTCCATAAATTGCTCCATTTCCTTCGAATTGTCCAGTACTTTTAGCAGAAACATTTCCAATATTATAGATGTTATATAAATTACCTTTGGAAATTCCTTGATTATCTGAGTTAATGCTTCCCACAATTCCACCAGCATTAGTTCGTGCGTTTATATTTCCATTATTGCATGAATTATATATATAAAAATTAATAATCGTTCCACCAGATGCAGCATAAGAATTTCCTATAATTCCTCCTGCATTACCATTATCAGAATTTAGATTACCATTATTGATACAATTTTGAATATATATGTTTGAATTTTCGTGAATTATTCCGATGATTCCTGCTGAATCTTTATATCCTAACACATTGCAACTATTTTCTAAATTTTCAATTTTATTATCTCCATAACAATGTGCAATGAATCCGCTAGCAGTGCCATCTTTTGAAATAATTTCTCCAGATATTTTTAAATTCTTTATTGTAGCATTATTAGCATTTGCAAATAATGCTGCATAGCCACTTTTATTTATATAAATATTTTTAATCTCATTTTTTAATCCATTAAAATTTCCATTATAATTAAGTATTGGTGTGAATCCATTTCCAGAAGTATTTGTTAATAATTCTTTTAATTCTTCTATTGAATTGCAACCTAGCATTTTGCCATTAGTATATGATAAATTTGATTTAAAATCTAATGTCCTTCCTAATCTTATATATGAATTTACATATATAGAAGAATTTTGAGACCATTTTACTAAATCTTCTATACACCATATCTCATATGGACTTTTTTCATTTCCATCTAATTCTTCTCCATTTTTTCCTACTGTTATATCTCCTGGGTATTTATCTTCTATAATTTCATAAGCACCTTCCACATTTCCATCTTTATCTACTGTATAATATCTGTTACTTTCATTAAATATAACTTCAAATTCTTTTCCGACATCTGATACTTTTGTTTTTCCTTCTTTGGTTTCTTTATTTAATTGTTCTTGTAATTCACTTTCTTCAATATTTCCATATTTATTATTTCCCATTGCTTGTACAGTTGCTTTTTCTACAATTTCTTTTTCATTGGCTATTTCTGTTTGTTCTTTTGCTTGTCCAGCATTTCTTATAATTCCATTATCTCCTGTAATAGAACTTATTGTTATTCCTGCTAATATTAATAATATAATAATTGTAATAACTAATACTAATAAAGTGATACCTTTATTATTTTTCTTTAATTTTTCCATATTCATTTTCACTCCTAATCTTGTGTAATTTACTATACATATTATCTGTACTTTTTCATAAGTTTATCCATATTCTTCTTTTTACTTACAAAATATACATTTTTAAATACGATATTTATCATTTTATATTTTATCATTACAAAATTTCATTGTAAATATTTTTTGTGATTTTTATCGTTTTATTTTTGATTTTATTCAAATATAAAATCATTCCAAAAAATGATATAAAAGATTATAGTATATGTAGAAAGTAGGGAATTATATGGAAAAATCAGATATAAACAAACATATTGGTAAAGTATGTCAAGAATATAGATTAAAAAATAATTTAACTCAAAATCAAGTAGCAGAATTAACTGGACTAGAGCCTAGACACATAAGTCAAATAGAAAGAGGCCTATCAAAGGGAAGTATTGATACTTTATTAAAATTGTGTAATGCTTATCAAATTACACCAGATGTTATTTTATATGATTTATTAGATAATAATATTAAAGAATCCATTTCTATATATGATGAGGATTTTAAAAAATTGAGTAAAAGAGATAAAGAGAGTATTTTATATTTTATCAAATATTTTCTTTCAAAATAAAGTATAACTTATATAAAAAAGTTATACTTTATTTTGTTTTTTTATAATGATTTTAAATCTTCGCCATATTTGATGCCTAAAGAATAACTAAGTGCAAAGTAATATTCTTCTGTTTCATAAAAAGATTGAATAAGGGTATTAAATTTTTCTTTTTGTTCCCCTTCTAATGTTTTGTTAAGCATATCTATTAAATTTGATTGTTCCAAATATTTTTTGTTAAAGTTTTCATTTTGTCGTAAAATAGGTATTTTACTTTCAACAAAATTACTAATATATTTATAATTATCATTATTAAAAATTTCCATGTATATCACTCTTTCTTTAATATTTATTATATTGATAGTATAAGCATATTTAAATTTTTTAGTATATTTTTTGAAGCTTTTACTATAAAAAATGAATAGAATTTTTTATATTTTATCATGATATTTTTGTCTATATTTAATCATATTATATATAATTTTATTTTTTCAATTTTTATTCTTATTATACCTTATTGTATATTTTATAGAAAGAAATAAAGTAAAAAGAATTTTTAATATAAAGTGTTAACACTTACAAATATAACACAAAAAAATAATAAAATCAATACATATAATATAAAAATTGGAGCGAAAATAAGTATATGTCATTGATTGCTAAATTTAATGGAAATATGAATGTAATAGGTAAGCTACTAAAACAATATAGAGTCAAAGAAGGAATTTCTTATGAACAATTAGCCAATAAACTTGAATTAATGGGAATTAGTATACACAAACAAAGTATATATGATATTGAAAATAACAAAAGAACAGTAAAAGATTATGAGTTATTTGGCATAGCATATGTTTTAGGAATTGATGTTAACGATTTATTAAAGGATATAAAAGAAGAATATAAATAGATGAAAAAGGTAAAGATTATAAAATCATTTACCTTTTTCATTATCATAATGCTTGAAATAATTGATAAAATTATTTACTAGATTTTTAAAAGTGTAAATTGGAAAATTGAATAGGTGTTTTACTACTTCAAATGTTTTTTCAATATAATTTTTTAATTTATAATTTTCCTTTTTTAATTTTTCATTTTCATATCTTAAATTCATATTTTCTTGTTGTAATTTTTCTATTTTATTGATAGCTGTATATGATTTACTCAATTGTACCTTTAATTTATTTGTATATTCAACTAATTCTTGGTTCTGTTGCAATATCAAAGCAGTATTTTGTGTATTAATAGGTTGTATTTGTTCGTTAGTTAGTTCATATTTTATATTATCATAATTTGTTATCTGTTTTAATGTTTCTATTGGTATATGTGTATTTTCTTTTGTATTCCCACGTTCTAAGTCAAAACCATGTTCAACAACATATTTATAAAAATTATCTTGTAATTGTCTATAACTATCTTTTCCTTTCCAATATTGAGAACATGCGATTTTTTCAATACCATTTCCTTTTTTGTCTTTAGTATGAATAACAGGAACAAAAACCAAGTGTAAATGAGGTGTGTTTTCATCATTATGTACTTTTGCAGATAGTATGTATTTTTCTCCTAAATTCTTATAACTTGCAACAAAGTCATAAGCAGTTTGAAAATATCTTTTTGTTTCTTCTTTGCCTATTCGTTCAAAGAATTCCTTGTCAGACGTAATAATAAATTCACATACGA
>CALXSO010000084.1 GCA_944391155.1 uncultured Clostridia bacterium | reverse complement strand
AGGACCGTCCCTAAATCCCTTTTAAAAATTTACAGACAATTACACTCATGTCGTCTTTGGCAATTCCAAAATTATTGTCGATAGCTTCGTTTAAAACTAAATCTGCTATTTTTTTTGTGTTGGTAGTTTCAATATCTTCTAATAGATATCTAATCCATAATTCTTTGTTTTTGTATTCGATGTTGGAATCAAGGATTCCGTCTGAACATATAAGCATGATGTCTCCATTTTCTATGTCTCTGTCCATTATGTTTAAGTTGGATTCGTTTATTATTCCTGTTGGTAATGAGCTTGCTTTTAAAATTTGTACTTTTGTTTTGTTTTTTACATATGTAGGACAGGCTCCGCTTTTTATGAATTCAATATTTCCTTTGTATAAATCAATAATTGCAATGTCTAATGTTGCAAATACTTCATTGTCTTTGCTCATTAATGATGAGTTTATAAGGTCTATAGATGTATTTTTATCAAATCCTGATAATAATAAGTTTTCTAACATTTTTAGAGCTTGCTTACTACTTTGGTTTGCTTCTTCTCCTGAACCCATACCGTCACTTAATGCTACTAAGTATTTTCCGTCTTTTAGCCTGATATTTAAAATATTGTCACCAGAAATTTCACTTTTGTTTTTTGCTGTTGTTGATATACCTATTGCCATGTTGTATATATCTTCTGATAAGAAACTCCATCTTTTGCCTATACTAGCTTCTTCATTAAATGTTATTTTTTCTTTTAGTACCTCTGTTAATATTTTCTCTATTTTCTGCACATATGAAGATTCTACATCATTTAAATAAATTTCTATTAAGAATCTTTCTTCTCTTTTTATAGAGATTTCAACTATTTCAATGTCTTTTTGCTTTGCAAGTGTAATTATTGTTCTTTTTTCGTTTTCAAATTTCTCGTCTTCTTTTGCTTCTCTTTTTATATCATCTGCTAAATCAGATATTACTTTAGAGACCCCATCTAATTGTCTTTTCATATTGTTTTTGTTTTCTTGTAATCTTTTCATCCATACAAATTTAGATTTGCTTATCTTATATGACATATTGATTACACGAACCATTTGAGCAATATTTTCTTCAAGTAAAGGACTAATTTTTTTATCATTTTCTTGAATAATATAACTATTACAATCTGCAAATATTTTTAATAAGTCTGCTCTTTTTATTTCTTGCTTGTCTATTAAAAATTCGAATATTTTATTGACAATATTTCCATCTGCATCAGAAATATCGTCATATAACATATTAGCTTCATAACCTCTTAGATTGTCTAAAAGTTCAGAAACAAAAATTTGTTTATCATCACTTTCTTGTCCTGTAGTATGTACTGGTTTTTTTTCTTTATATGCACTAGCCATTTCTTGAATAGTTTCTGATACTTGATTTAATCTATCAGCTGTTTCCTTACTTCTGTTTAAAGCTCCATTCGGAAATGTTGGTAACATTCTAGAATTACCCATAAATTCTTCAATATCAATTTTAATTGTTTTAGGAACTGCAAGTAATCCTATAGATGCAATTAATATTTCTTTAAAATGTATAAGTTCTATTGTATATCCATTTGAAACATATGCTAAAACAACATTACCTAAGCAAAAACCTATTATTACTCCAGGTTTGCCAAATCTATTTAAAAGCCCTGCAACCATACCAGAAATAGCAAAGGCTGCAACAGTCATTGGATCAGAAGAAGTAATAACACCTAAAGTTACTCCAATAGTAACCCCAGCAGTAGTACCAACTAAAATACCATTCTTCCATCCAAGTAATAAAACTATAAATATGCTTATGATATTCCTTATAGAAAAATTAAATACACTTGCTTCCCCAAAACAACTAACAGCAATAGCTAAAATTAAACTAGCTCCAAGAATTTCTTCGATTGAAAAAGCTCTTTTTTCTCTAAAATCTTGAAATACTACAATAGAATTCACAAATATTTTATAAAACACTACTGCAATCATAGAAAATGAAATTGAATATAAAATATCATATAAAGTAAATCCTGTCATTCCAACTTTTGCAAATTGAATCACTAAACATGCAAAAAAAACATTCTTGGCTAATTTCATTTTTTCATTTTTACCTTCTTCATTATATCGAGGTCTAAATATAAAAACTGAAACAGTTAAAACCAAAGAAATTAATAAAAATTGCAAAGCTCCTTCAACACCAAAACCAATACTACTACCTGTAATTCCTACTATTAAAACTCCAAGCACTGGTATTGAATTACTCAAAGTAGCAGCAATCATACTTATAGCAAAAGGAGCAAATTGCTCACTTATTCCAACTATAGAAATCATAAAAGATACAATATAAATAATTATATACTGAGAAGAAAAAACATTTGCAAATATACTATTTTTTAAACCTTTCTTTTTGTCACTTTCTATATAATTATTTGAATCTATTGCACTTTCATTCAAATTTTGAAACATCCTTACCACCCCATAACCTTTTTCTTATATGCCATATTTTACTACTTGTCTTTTGTATAATTTGTCTTTTTTAGTACTCCATTCGAAAAAAGTTTTTTACAATTTGTGATATATAAATAACTCTTCATTCATTAAATTCCATTTTACGTTTTTTATTTTATTACAAAACATAAAAAAAAGCAACATTTAGACGATTTTTAAAAAAATAAAATAATTCCTAATTCCTATACATTACTATCCAAACTAAATTTTATAGAGTAGTCTGAAAGGATATGATGTATAAATGCTTTCAGACGGCTTACCTCTATGCTACACTAATTTAGACCTAAAAAAATACAACTAATATTTCCTATACACAAAAAAGAAAATTCAGTCCTTTAAACTGAATTTTCTTTTTCTGTATATAACACTAATTATTTATTTTTCCTTGGGTCTATAACTTTTTTCTTAATTAAGATAATACCTAATCCAAGTACAACAAATGCTACTAATCCAACGCTAATTGGAAGAACATAATTCTTATCTCCACCAGTACTTGGTACTACTGTAACTTCTTGAGAAGTTGCATCGTCAGTTTCTTTTTGTACTTTACTTGGTACATAGTTACCTGGAGTTGGTACAAATT
>CALXSO010000083.1 GCA_944391155.1 uncultured Clostridia bacterium | reverse complement strand
ATAAATACTAAAAATAACATGATTGCTTTTATTATTTCCATCTTTATATTCCCTTCTATTAATAATTTGTTTGTCTTTTTTATATAGTATATTCAGTAGCTTTTCATTTTAGAACAAATCGGAAAGCCATTTGCTTTTACTAAATATTAAATTTTTTCTTTGGCTTTCCGTAAATTTGTTCATGCGCCAAATTTCTGAAAGAAATTTGTGTGCAACCGTTGGAGCGTAGCGACTTTTATACAATAGAAAAGAATAACTTTCCTATTGTATAAAATAGGGAAAAAAAAGGACGTCCACTTTTTCCCTATTATTTCATGGCTTCTTCGACAGCAACTGCAACTGCTACTGAAGCTCCAACCATTGGGTTGTTACCCATCCCGATTAATCCCATCATTTCTACATGTGCTGGTACTGATGAACTTCCTGCAAATTGTGCATCTGAGTGCATTCTTCCCATTGTATCTGTCATTCCATATGATGCTGGTCCTGCTGCCATGTTGTCTGGATGTAATGTTCTTCCTGTTCCTCCTCCTGATGCAACTGAGAAGTATTTTTTACCTGCTTCTATTCTTTCTTTTTTATATGTACCTGCAACTGGATGTTGGAATCTTGTAGGATTTGTAGAATTTCCTGTGATTGATACATCAACATCTTCAAGCCACATTATTGCTACACCTTCTCTAACATCATTTGCACCATAGCATTTTACTTTTGCTCTTTCTCCATCAGAATATGCAATTTCTTCTATCACTTTTACTTTTCCTGTAAAATAATCAAAATCTGTTTTTACATATGTAAATCCATTGATTCTTGAAATAACTTGTGCTGCATCTTTTCCAAGTCCATTTAAAATAACTCTCAATGGTTCTTTTCTTACTTTATTAGCTGATTTTGCAATTCCAATTGCTCCTTCAGCTGCTGCAAAACTTTCATGTCCTGCTAAGAATGCAAAACATTTTGTTTCCTCTGATAAAAGCATTGAAGCTAAATTTCCATGTCCTAATCCAACTTTTCTATCATCTGCAACTGATCCAGGTATACAGAATGCTTGTAATCCTTCTCCAATTGCCTTTGCTGCATCTGCTGCTTTTTTGCATCCTTTTTTAATAGCTATTGCTGCTCCTAGAGTATATGCCCATGCTGCATTTTCAAAACAAATTGGTTGCACTCCTTTTACTATTTCATATGGATTAAATCCTTTATCTGTACATATTTTTAATGCATCTTCAAAGTCTTTAATTCCGTATTTTTCCATTACTGGTTTAATTTGGTCTATTCTTCTTTCATAACTTTCAAATGTTACTGCCATTTATTATTCCTCCTTAATTAACATTTCTTTCTACCATTTTTATATGGTCTTATTTCAGTATATTCAATTTTATCTAAAATAATCTTTTCTAAATTAATATCGTGATATTATTCCTTTCTAGGATCAATCTTTTTCACAGCTTCATCAAATCTACCATATGTACCAGAAGCTTTTTCAATAGCTTCCATTGGATCCATACCTTTTTTGATATTATCCATCATTTTTCCCATATGAACATATTTATAACCAATAATTTGATCATCTTTATCTAATCCTAATTCCACTATGTATCCTTCTGTTAATTGTAAATATCTTGGTCCTTTTAATGTGCTTGAATATATAGTTCCAACTTGTGATGTATGCCCTTTTCCTAAATCTTCAAGTCCTGCTCCTACTGGAAGTCCTCCTTCAGAAAAAGCTGTTTGTGTTCTTCCATATACTATTTGTAAGAATAATTCTCTCATAGCAGTATTAATAGCATCACAAACTAAATCTGTATTTAATGCTTCTAATATTGTTTTTCCTGTTAATATTTCTCCTGCCATAGCTGCTGAATGAGTCATTCCTGAACAACCTATTGTTTCAATTAACGCTTCTTGAATTACTCCATCTTTAACATTCAATGTTAATTTACAAGCTCCTTGTTGTGGTGCACACCATCCAATACCATGTGTTAATCCAGAAATATCTTTAATTTCTTTAGCTTTAACCCATTTTCCTTCTTCTGGTATAGGTGCTGGTCCATGGTCTACTCCTTTTGCTACTTTACACATTTCTTCTAATTCCTTTGAATAAATCATTTTTATTTGCTCCTTTCAATTTTTGTAATTGGAATAAATCCATATTTATATACATAGGACATATATCCTAATATTAAAAACAATAATATTAATATTTTTTATTTCTTTTCATTATCTTCTTCATCCAAAAATGATAAGATCTGATTTTTCATTGTTCTATGACTTTCATGCTCTTCAATTTTCTTATTAGCTAAATCTGTTTTTTCCTGAAATTCAGTATTTTCTGATGTATCATAGTCAATAATATTTTTGATATCTCTTATATATATTCCAGATTCATAAGACTCTTCTCTGACAAAGTTTTTAGCTCCTGTAAGATATCTTTTTAAAACTTCTCTTTCTTCCTTATTCAATTGCTCCATTCCAATTCCTAGATATTCATATCTCCAAATAATATGCCTATCATAGCTAGAATATTCTGAATTTTCCAAATCATCATATTTAAATTGTATTTTAAAATTAGAATTTTCAATTGAAATTGTTAAATTACTCCATGTTTCACCAAGTTCTATTTTCTTAAATTCATCCCTTAAACCTTTTAACCTTCGATAAAGTATTTCTACTAATTGTAAATACTCTTTTTCATCAATATTAAATTTACTTGGAATTTCATATACATTTACTGGATTCTTTTTTAAAATTCCTTTTGGAATATAATAAAAGAATAATTCACCTTTTACTTTACCTTCATTTGTATCTATAAATGATGCATATAAATAGAGTCTTTCCCATTTATCTGGAATCATATAATATATTTTTTGTTGTATATCTTCATAAATTTCCTTAGTTTTTTTTGTTTGTTTTAACATATTTACCTCTTTTTAGTTTTATCTCATAAATTTTAGTCTTTTGTTAATAAACTTTCCCCTGTCATTTCCTTTGGTTTTTCAATTCCCATTAATTCAAGCATCGTAGGTGCTAAATCTGCTAATTTTCCATTGTCTTTCAATTTTAATTCTGAATTTGGTGTTATTAATATAATAGGTACTGGATTTGTTGTATGTGCTGTATGTGGTTCACCAGTTTTGTAATCTATCATTTGTTCTGCATTTCCATGATCTGCAGTAATAATTAAATTTCCCTTTTTCTCTTCTATTACTTTTACAATTCTTCCAACACATTCATCTACTGTTTCTACTGCTTTAATTGCTGCTTCTAGACTTCCTGTATGTCCAACCATATCAGTATTTGCAAAATTTAATATTACAACATCATACTTATCACTTTCCAATGCTTCTACCACTTTATCTGTCACAATAGGTGCACTCATTTCTGGTTTCTGATCATATGTCTCTACCTTAGGTGATGGAACTAAAATTCTATCTTCTCCTGGATATTGTTTCTCTTCTCCTCCATTAAAGAAAAATGTTACATGAGCATATTTTTCAGTTTCAGCAATACGAAGTTGCGTTAATCCTGCTTTACTTACAACTTCTCCAAATGTATTATGCAATGTTTCTTTTTTAAATGCAATATGAACATTTGGCATCGTTTCATCATAGCTTGTAAAACATACAAAATATACATTCATTTTTTTAGTTTCAAATTCATCAAAATTTTTATCAACTATTGCTCTTGTTATTTCTCTAGCTCTATCTGGTCTAAAATTGAAAAATATTACTGAATCATTTTCTTCTATTTTTGCAACAGGTTCTCCATTATTACATATTACTGTTGGTTCTACAAATTCATCAAAAACTTCTTTTTGATAAGAATCTTCAATAGCTTTTTCTGCTGAATTTGCCATAACTCCTTTTCCATTTACTAAAGCATCATAACATTTTTGAACTCTTTGCCATCTTTTGTCTCTATCCATACTATAGAATCTTCCTGAAATGCTAGCTATTTTTCCAACACCTTTTTCTTTCATTTTTTCTTGTAATTTAACTATATATCCTTCTGCTGATGCTGGTGGTGTATCTCTTCCATCTAAGAAACAATGAACATATACGTCTTCAAAATCTCTTCTCTTTGCAAGCTCTAAAAGACCATATAAATGTCTTATATGGCTGTGTACTCCCCCATCAGATACTAACCCAAGTATATGCAATTTTGAATGATTTTTTTTGCAATTTTCTATGGCAGAAATTAATTCTTGATTTGAGAAAAAGTCACCATCTTCTATTGCTTTTGTAATTCTTGTTAATTCTTGATATACTATTCTTCCTGCTCCAATATTTGTATGTCCTACTTCCGAATTTCCCATTTGTCCTTCTGGTAATCCAACATGTAATCCACTTGTATATATATCTGTATTTGGATATTTTTTCATTAGTTTATCAATATTTGGTGTATTTGCAAGTTTTATTGCATTTCCGTCTTTATTTGGATTATCACCAAATCCGTCTAATATCATTAACATTGTTACTTTATCTTTCATTTTTTTCCTTCCTTTCTAGTGTTTGAGAGTTTATAACTAAGTTTTATTATTTTAATAACAATTATTCCATCTTTCAGTTTCTTCCTTGCTTTCACCTTTAAGATATAACCCTTCTAAACTTTTGTCAATATAATCTTGCATTTCTTCTGATTGAATAAAATTATCTTTTGATTAAATTTAAGATGATTTTTAATTATACAAGATACTGACAACTATGTTTCCTTAATCCATTGGAGTTGGATAAGAATTAGTATTTGGCTAGTCACATGCGTTTAAATTCTTAAAATATGCCATTACACAGATTAAATTAAAATAAAAAAATAATTACGCCAAATGCTGTTTATTGTTCAAAATGAATAATTTTGTTAAACTCATCTACTTTAAGACTTGCTCCTCCTACTAATCCACCATCGATATCTGACATTGAAAACAATTCTTTTGCATTTTCTGCTTTTACACTTCCACCATATTGTATTATAACTCTATTTGCTGTTTCTTGTCCATAATTTCTAGCAATTTCTTTACGTATTTCTTTTATTGAATTATTAGCATCTTCACTTGTTGCAGTTTTTCCTGTTCCTATTGCCCATATTGGTTCATATGCAATTATTGTTTTTGCAACTTGTTCTTCATCCAATCCTTCCAATGCTAATTTAGTCTGCTCTGTAATTATTTCTGCAGTTTTGCCATTTTCTCTTTCTTCTAATGTTTCTCCAACACAAACTATAGGTTTTAATCCAACCCTATGTGCTGCATTTACCTTTTTATTTACTGTTTCATCTGTTTCATTATAATATTGTCTTCTTTCAGAATGTCCAATTATAACATATTCTACATTTATTGATTTTAACATCTGAGGTGAAATTTCACCAGTATATGCTCCTTTCTCTTCAAAATGCATATTTTGTGCCCCTATTTTTATATTTGTATTTTGTGCTGCTAATAATGCATAAAATAAATCTATATATGGAACACATAATACTACTTCATTTGTTGTATCTTTAACCAATTTTGATAACTTATCTATATATTCTATTGCTTCATTTGGAAGCATATTCATTTTCCAATTTCCTGCGATTACTTTTTTTCTCATAGCAATCCTCCTTATCATTATTATGTTTTAATAATCTTTTCTTTTCTAGAAATATAATTTTTAACAATTTTTATAATCTCTTGAACTGTATTGTCTGTATAATCATTATATAAAATATAGTCAAATTGTTCTCTTAAATTTTCATCATTTTTAAAATTTTTAATATGTTCTTCAATTTCTTTAATTCTTTTTTCTTCAACTTCTTTAGGTAGGTTTCTATCTTTTAATTTTTCAATTGCAAATTCGATATTTTTAGGTATCATATATATTGCAAAAACATCTTTTACTTCTTTTCTAAAATTATATATATTAGAATAATGTAACTCAACTACACTTACTCTATCTGATTCCATCTGTTTTCTTGGATAACCATATTTATTTCCTAAAAGTTCAAAAGTAGCAACTATTTCCTTATTATTCTTTAAGATTTCAAATTCATTATCGTTTACATAAGTTTTATCGAATCCATCAACTTCTCCATTTCTTTTTCTTCTTGTTGTTACTATTGTTTGCAATTCTATTCCTAGTTTATCATGAATTTGATTTTTTAAATATGATTTTCCCACTCCTGTTACTCCAGCCAATGCTATTACCATTTTTCCTCACTCTTTTACTTTTCTAGTATATTATTTTGTTTTTTTTGCCTAAAAATTTCTTTTATTTTATCAAACATTTTTTCATATCTTTTGTCATAAGGAAACTTAGTTTTCCCTTGACGTATCATATCAAAAACTTCTTCCATTTCAAGCCATTGAATTGAATCAACTTCTTCTTTTTGTGCTATTATTTTATTTATTTTTGTTTTCAATGCATAAAATTGTATAAAAAATTTTCTTTCTTTTCCTTTATCTTTAAAAACTAAATCTAATTCATCTAATTTAATTAAATTTTGAATAGCTTCATTTCTTGCTCTTTCTTGCTCTTCCTGTGTTCCTTTATGTAATTCTTCCACATATTCACTAATCATAGCTTGAGTAGGTGTCTCATTATTATCAATATGTCCAGAGCATAAATCATATGCTCCGGCTGTAATATTTGTATTTGCCCTTTTTTCAACAAGTATCTTTACATCTTCATTTATTACAAAACAAGATACACCACCTAAATAATACTCGCTATTAGCTTCTTTTATTGTTCTTCCTCTATAGATTTTTTTACCTTCTCTATTTTTATCATAGATTTTATAAAATTTTTCATCTCGATTTTCTCTTGGATTTTTTGCTTGATTTACTTGTAAAGATTTAATAAATTCGCTCATTTTAAACATCCTTTTAACTTATTATTATTTATCTAATAAACACTCTATTCCTGGTAATTTCTTTCCCTCTAAAAATTCAAGTGATGCTCCTCCACCTGTAGAAATATGTGTCATCTTATCTTCTAGTCCTGCTTTCTTTACAGCAGCTGCTGAATCTCCTCCTCCAATTATTGTTGTTGCATCAAGTTCTGCCAAAGCCTTTGCTATTGCATTTGTACCTATTGCAAATTGTGGAAATTCAAATAATCCTAAAGGACCATTCCATACTACTGTTTTTGCAGTTTTTAATTCTTCTGTAAAGATTTTTATAGTTTCTGTTCCTATATCAAAACCTTCCCAATCTGATGGGATTTCTGTACATTTTACAATTTTACTTTCTGTATCTTCTTTATATTCTTTTCCTACTTTTGTATCTACTGGTAATAATAATTTTACACCTTTTTGTTTTGCCTTTTCCATTGCTGATTTTGCTAAATCCAATTTATCCATTTCACAAATTGAATTACCTACTTCATAACCTTGTGCTTTAAAAAATGTATATGCCATTCCTCCACCAATCATCAATGTATCTACTTTTTCTAGAAGGCTATCTATTACTCCTATTTTATCAGACACTTTTGCTCCTCCTAAAATTGCAACAAAAGGTCTTTCAGGATTGTTTACAGCATTTCCTAAAAATTTTAATTCTTTTTCAATCAAGAATCCTGATACAGCAGGTAAATAATCAGCTATTCCTGTTGTTGAACTATGAGCTCTATGTGCTGTTCCAAAAGCATCATTTACAAAAACTTCTGCCATTGAAGCTAATTTTTTTGCGAATTCAGGATCATTCTCTGTCTCTTCTTTATGAAATCTAACATTTTCTAAAAGCATTATTTCTCTTTCTTTTAAATTTAATGCTTTTTGTATAGTCTCTTCTCCTACAACATCTTTTGCCATTATAACTTCTCTGTCTAATAATTTTGATAATTCCTTAGCAACTGGTTTTAAAGAAAATTCTGGTTTAAATTCTCCCTTTGGTCTTCCTAAATGTGATGCTAATATAATTTTACAATTTTGTTCTAACAAATATTTTATTGTTGGTAAAGCTGCTACAATTCTTGTATTATCTGTAATATTCTGATTCTCATCCATTGGAACATTAAAATCACATCTTACAAAAACTCTCTTTCCTTTTAAATCAATATCTTTTACTGTTTTTTTATTCATCATGAATCCCTCCTAAAAATTAACTCTATTTACATTATGCCCCTTTTTATAATTGCAATACTATTGTATATCAAATATATTGATTTTTCAAGATATTTTATCTAATTCCTTCATTTCTTAAGTTGATGTTAATTAAAAAGAACGTCTAGTATAAGCTAAACGTCCTATTAACTATATTTCCATTTGACTACCTAAAAAAGTTGCAGCAGATTGAGCAACTTTTTTCTCAACCTCATTCATCTTAGATTTAGAATCTTTTGACATTAAAATAACTGTACCGATTGTATCCCCATTTGAAATAATTGGATATACCACTTGTGCATTATACTTTCTTTCAGGATTATCATTCTTCGTTATTGGCATTGAAATATCACTATTAGCTTTACTAGTATATACTTCTTTATCCTCCATCAATTGTTCTAATTCTTTACTCACATCCTGTTCCAAAAACTCTTTTTTAGAACCTCCTGAAACTGCTATTATTGTATCCTTATCTGTAATACATGCAATATGTCCTGTTGTCTTTGAAAGTGTTTCAGCATATCCAGACGCAAATTCTGAAAGTTCTCCTATTGGAGAATATTTTTTTAATATCACTTGTCCCTCACGATCTGTAAATATTTCTAAAGGGTCACCTTCTTTTATTCTTAAAGTTTTTCTTATTTCTTTTGGTATAACTACTCTACCTAAATCATCTATTCTTCTTACAACTCCTGTTGCTTTCATAATTTTCCTCCTTTTATAATTTATGTCTACTACTATTATGACAAAAGAGGAAGATTTTATACATTATTTTTTAATTTATTTAATTATTTATTTTCTTCGTCGATTTTTTCCTTTTTAGGTAGAAATGATGTTTTATATTTATCCAAAATATGTCCTAATGCTTTTGAAAATTCTCTCAACATTACTATTTTTATTGTTGTATCTTTTTCTTCTAAATAATTATCTAGCACCTGTTTTAATTGTTTTATATTTTTCATTTCTGGTTCTATTTCTTTTGTATATTTATTAGCTCTATTAACTAGCTTCTCCTTAATTAAAACAATGTCTTCATTACTTGTACAAGAAATTCTTTGAAACAATTGAAAAACATCATAGTATTTAAATATTGGAACATTCATACATTCTCTATCAAACAATTCATAAAACTGTTCCATCTTCATAGGAATACACTTAAATATTTCTTCTGCTTTTTCTTTATACATCTTATCTAATAATTGTGTATTCAAATTATTAAAATGTTTTAATATCTCTTCCATGTCATCATTCCAACCATCAACAGCAATTTTTGCCAACTCCTCATCTACATTATTACAATATTTTGATCTGAGTGATGACAAATTCATTCCATTAAAAAATACGCTTTTTAATGTTTTTATATCATAATCTATAAGATGTTTTTTTGAAAAATAACTAAAATAAGCATATATTTTTACAATATCAATTAATTCCAAACTACCTTCCTTAACATCTTCTATTATTGATGATATCACATTTCCAAATTCATCGTCTGATATTTTCCAATATTCTTCTGTAAGTAATCTCTTATATCCTGGTAAGTTTTCTGTATCTATTGTATTTCTTATTGTTTCCATATCTTTTTTAAAGATTTTCATATCGAAAATTCTTGTTCTTACATAATATTCTATAAATTTAAAAAATCTATAATCTGATTTGAAATTATAATAATAATTACTGTCAAATTCTTTTATATAAAATTGTCTATTATCCATTAAAACTCTTGAAGAAACCAATATTGACTTATATTCTTCATTATCTTTTATATTTATAAACTTATCCTTTGTTATTTTACCTGCTTTAATCTCAAACGAAATTGCTATTGTAAATATTAGCATTGTTTGAATCACTCTATAACTTGTATTTGGATAATTTTTATTTAGCATTTCATAAATTTTTTTAAAATCATTTAACGAATGTTTTAAAATTCTTAAATTTCTTGTTCCACTTCTTTCAAAAGTAGCTATTATCAATCTAGTGTTTTCTCTTAAAAATCTAATTAGATCAGGATCATTTTCATATCTCATTAATATCCCATTTATTATATAATCGAATTTTGGAGCATATTCAAAAGTTTCTCCAATCAATTTTTCCTTAATTCTTTCATAATCATTTGCCTTATCAAATACTCTTTCTATTTTATTTTGAATTTTTTCAACCATTGGTTTATCAGTCTTGTTTAATTCACCTTGTTTATCAAGTAGATAAGTCGCAATAAAAGTTTTCATTTCTAGATTAGAACTTTTTAATTTTGTTGACAATTCTTTTTCATTACATATAATTATAGTTTTAATATGATCATGTTCTACAAAATTATTTATATATCCTAATATATCAATAACATCAACATTTGCTCTTTCAAGATCATCAAAACACAAAACTTTATCATCAGTTGCAAAAAAATCAGCATAATCTACCTTATCACCATTTTGTGTAACACCAAAGAAATTAGCCATGTCCAATCCAGTTTTAGCATATTCAGGAATTGTTGTTTGTTCATTTGCATCCATATATTTTCTTAAATTTTTATCCATTAACTGTGTTGTCTCTATAAATATTTTTTTACTAATTTCCTCTAAATTTGAAATTCCATACAATGACATATAAATTGTTGTAAATTTTTTTCCATTAAGATGCATTGACTCTATTTTTTTTCTTACTTTATTATTCCAAAAATAAGTTTTTCCAGAGCCCCATTCTCCATTTATCATTATTGCATAATCTGTATAATCAGATCTTACATAATCCAAAATACTCTCAACTAAATCTTCCACAATATCACTCCCTATTTCCCTCATTTGTTGTTGCTAAAACTAAAATTCCAATTTCAGATGGATTTGCCTTAAGCAAAATTCGACTACATTCATTCACTGTACTTCCTGTTGTGTATATATCATCTACTAATAAAATTTTTTTATTATTTATTATTTGCAAATTTTTTAAAGCATATACTCCTTGTACATTTTTGACTCTATCTTCTCTACCCAATTTACTCTGTTCTATAATATTTTTTGTTTTAAACAAACAATCATCCAAAACCTCTATATTTACAAAATTAGAAATTTCTTTTGCTATTAAAAAGCTTTGATTATATCCTCTCTCCTTATATCTCTTCTTACTTATAGGAACTGGTATAATTTTATCATATGTTTTTATTATTTCAAGCAAAATATCCTGTTTTAACAAAAATTCCACAAATGATTTTGCCATATATGGTTTTTCTTTAAATTTATATCCAAGTATACTATCTCTAATAAAACCATCATAATTAAAAAATGAAATTATTTCATCATAATATTCATTACTTATTTTTTCCTGCCTTATAACAAAATATCTTTTTAGTATATTTTCACATTTCTTACATAAATTATTATCATTTATTTTTCCACAAAATCCACACACATTTGGAAAAATAATATCAATCATTTTATCTACTATATTTTTTTTTGCAAATTACCACCTTTCCAAAAATTCAAATACACAAAAGCAAAAAATCAATAAAATCATAATAAAAAAACAAAATCTAAGCTAAAGCCAATTATCTACTCTAAATTTTGCAACTTATACAACAACCCTGTATTCCTTTTCTTACTATCTACATTTTGAATCATATATTCCACAACCTGATTTTCCCCCAAAATTATTAATAATTTTCTAGCTCTAGTTATTCCTGTATACAACAAATTTCTTGTCAAAAGCATAGGTGCAGATCTTGGCAAAACCATAATAACCACATCAAATTCACTACCGCTGAGCTTTATGTATTGTAATAGCATAACTATGTTCAATTTGATCCAACTCTGAAAATCCATAAATTGCAACTTTATCATCATCAAACCTTATTTCAACAACTTTTTGAAAATCATCCACAGACACTATTGTGCCCATTTCTCCGTTAAATACTCCGTTACCTGCTTCTTTTTTACCCAAATCATTTTCTTTTTCCCAATAAATATCATAATTATTTTTAATTTGCATAATTCTATCGCCAGCTCTATATATTGCACCTAAACTCATTTTTTCTGGTAAATTATTCACATTTGGATTTAGTACATTTTGTAATTGACTATTTAACTCTTTTGTTCCGAGCAATCCCTTCTTTGTTGGTGTTAAGACTTGAATATTTTCAAAAAAATCATAATCTCCAAAATTTTTTAACCTTCCTGTACACAATGATAATACCTCATTTAGTATTTTTTCTTGAGACACTTCTTTAACAAAAAAGAAATCTTCATTTACCTCTGTTTCTACATCTTCCTTTGCCAAAAAAGGTTCTCCTTGATTAACTCTATGTGCATTTAATATTATCTTAGATTTTGCTGCTTGTCTAAAAATTTTATCTAAATGAACAACCGGAATTTTTTCTGATAAAATTAAATCTTTCAAAACACTTCCTGGTCCTACTGATGGTAGCTGGTCACTATCTCCTACTAAAATTAATTTTGTACCTCTATATATGCATTTTAATAGATGATGCATCACAAACATATCCACCATTGACAATTCATCCACTACTATAACATCTGCATCAATAGGTTCTCCCTCAAAATTACTATGTCTTGAATATACTCCTTCATCATCCAACTTTCCAATTCCTAATAATCTATGCAATGTAGATGCTTCTTTTCCAGTTGCTTCTGTCATTTTTTTAGCTGCCCTTCCGGTTGGTGCTGCAAGCACTACTTTCTTTCCCCTTTGCTCATATAATTCTATTATAGTTTTTATTATTGTAGTTTTTCCTGTTCCTGGTCCTCCAGTTATTATATTAACATTATGGTCATTTATGGAAAGTATTGCTTCTCTTTGTTTTTCAGATAAGTCTATATCTGAATTTTTTTCTACTTTTTTTAATGCTTGTACAACATTTTTTATTTCCTTCATATTTTTACTTTTTTCAAGTGACAATATCTTTGACGCTATTTCCATTTCAGTTTGATAAAAACTTTCTAAATAAATCCATTCTTGCTCTTCCCTTTTTTCAATTACTATTTCACTTTTTGCTTTTAAATTTATCAAATTATCTTCTATACAATCTGAACTCACATCTAATAATGAAATCACAAACTCTATTAAATTTTCTTTAAGTGTACATGAATGTCCATTTGTTGTTGCTCGAATAAGTGCATATTTTATTCCACTTTCTACTCGCTTTTCATTTTCATAATAAATCCCCAATTCTAGTGCCATATCATCTATTTTTTTAAATTCTACTCCTCTTGTCAAATCTATTAATATATATGGGTCTTTTTCTATTTGTTCAATACTATCCATTCCTAATTTATCATAAATTTTTTTTGCATTTTCTATTCCTATTCCAAATTTTTCAAGGAAACTTACTATCTGCCAAACTTCTTGATTCTCAACAAAACTTTCTGATATTTCCTTTGCTTTTGCTAAAGTTATACCTTTTATTAATGCTAATTTTTCATAGTCATTTTTTAGTATATATGTTGTATTATCTCCAAATTTATCTACTATTCTTTTTGCCGTAATCTCCCCTATTCCTTTTATATTCCCACTTGCTAAATATTTTTGTATTGCTTGTGCTGTTTGAGGCATGATTTTTTCGAATGTAGAAATTTTAAATTGTCTTCCATATTCTTTATGTTCTACAAAATTACCCTGAAGTTTTAGGCAATCTCCTTTTTTTACAAATGGTAAATACCCAACTATTGTAGTTTCTTCTTCTTCAGTGTCAAAAACTGCTATTGTATAACTATTTATTTCATTTTGGTAGATTATATCTTCTATTTCTCCTTTGATTTCCAATTTTTCGCTCCTTGTTTTCTACATCATTCTTCTCACTATCAATTCACATCTTAATTATAATTAATCTTTTGAAAAACACAAAAGATATTGTAAAATATAAACATAAATTTTACTTTAATAATAAATAATATTAATTACGTTCATTCAAATTCAATTCTTCTAAAATTTCAAATAATTCTCTTTGATTAAAATGATACTTTTTATTGCAAAAATGGCATATTAATTCTGCTTCTCCATCCTCTTCAATTATATTAGTAAGTTCATCTTTTCCTATACTCGCTAAAGCATCTGCCATATGTTCTTTTGAACAGTCACATTCATACGCAAGTTTTTTATTTTCTTCTATTACTTGTATATTTTCATCACCTGTTATCTTTCTTGCAATATCAAGTAAAGACATATTATTATCTAACATTTTAGAAATTGCCCCAGCTTTAAAGATAGCTTGTTCTATTTTTGATATTTCTTCATCTGTCGCATCAGGCATAGGTGTAATAATATATCCTCCAGCTCTTCTTACTCCATCTTTATCAACTAATACACCTAAGGCAACAGCTGTATTTTTTTGTTCAGACTTAGAAAAATATTCTGCAAAATCTTCTGCAATCTCTCCTGAAACTATTGGGCAAATTCCTACATATGGATCTTTCAAACCAATATCTTTAACAATATTTAAATATCCTGCTCTTCCAATAGCTGAACCAACATCTAATTTTCCATCTTCATTTAAAGGTAAATCTACATATGGATTTGAAATTGCTCCTTTTACTTTTGGAATTGAATTTGTTGTAACAATAATAGTTCCAAGTGGTCCATCTCCTTTTAATTGTATTGTTAACTTATCTTTACTACCTTTTAATTCTGATCCCATTATAACTGCCATTGTTAAAATTCTTCCCATTGCTGCAGTAGCAACTGGACTTAAATCATGTATATTCCTTGCATCTTCTACTATTTTTGTTGTATTTGCACATACTACTGAAATTTTACCATTGTATGCTAAAAATTTTTTTATTTCGTCTTGCATTTTTCTCCTCCTATCTATTCTGAAATTTTAGCACATTTTAATACATAAAGTCAATAAAACTGCTTTATTCCTCAGGGAAATTTCATCATTTATCGTTACTGTTCAGTTTAAAAACTTGTTTGCATGCTAAAGTTCATTATAAGGCTTTTTTATAGAAAATTAAACTTTACACACATTGAATAAATCAATAAATTTAACCTAGTCTTAATAGTAACCATTTATTATAATTCTGTAATAATCGATGAAATTTCCCTGTCCATTCTTTACAAACAGTTACTAGTCAGCCTTAATAAAGTTTTTATCTTCAAAATCAATTTTAAAACATTTTTAAATTTTTTAAATATAGTGTATGTTAAAAACAATTCTACATTAAAATACGGCTGACTAGTAACTACAAAAAAGCTTACTAGTCGAGCTTCATTTTGTAGAGTAATCAAAATAGCAGATATATAAGTATTTTTTACCAAAGATTTACAGGTAGACCTAAATCTTTTTTTGACAAAAAATATTTATATATCAACTTTTTAGTTAGATTAATTTTATTCTACACCAAATTGTAACAAAAAGCCTACGTGAATCTTTCTAGTATTAACTGTACTACTTTTTCTCATTGTATAGAAAAATTCGCCCTTTATCTTAATCTTATAAATTTTCCGTATACAATCAAAGTTACATATAGAATGATCCTCATAAGCTTTGTTATTTTTAAATTCTTACTCTTCTTCTAAAATTAACATCATGTAATAAATATTTATATTACACTTAATCTTGTTTTTGGAACATATCTTTTCCAACTCCACATATTGGGCATACCCAAGTATCTGGAATATCTTCAAAAGCTGTTCCTGGAGCTATTCCACTATCTGGATCACCTTTTGCTGGATCATAAACATATCCACAAGCTATACATACATACATCACTCTTCACCTCCAATATTTTACTATTATTTATTTTTTTAATTTTAATATCTAGTTTATAACTTTTTTTCAAATTTATTCATGCAATTCAAACATATCTTTTCCTTCACCACAAACTGGGCAAACCCAATCATCAGGTAAATCTTCAAATGATGTTCCAGGTTTTATTCCAGCTTTTTCATTTCCAAATTTAGGATTATATATATATTTACATTGCAAACATTCATATCTTTCTTTTCCAGTTCTTTCTGGAGAAAAATTCTTATATCCAGAAGCCACTGCAACAATAACTATCAATAAGAAAGATAAAGCTTTCCATATTCCACTATCACATAAAATAACTGCAAAAATCCCAAATATGGCACTGATTCCATATAATATTAAAACTGCTTGTTTTTGATTATACCCTCTTGCAACTAACTTATGATGTAAATGCCCTTTATCAGCTCTAAAAACTGCCTTTATAGATTTTCCTTTTATCATTCTTCTTATAATCGCAAAGACTGTATCAAAAATAGGCAATCCTAAAACTATTAATGGTAAAACAATTACAGCTGCAGTATATGTCTTGGCAGAACCTAAAATTGAAATTATAGCCAAAGCATAACCTAAAAAATTTGAACCAGTATCCCCAATAAAAGTTTTTGCTGGTGAAAAATTAAATGGTAAAAATCCAACCAAAGCCCCTGCTAAAGCCGCTATTAAAACTATTGATACCATTGATGAGCCATTTAATACAAAAATTATCAGTAACGATACAGCTGATATTACAGATATACCTGAAGATAATCCATCTAATCCGTCTATTAAATTTATTGCATTTGTAACTATAATTATCCATACAATCGTTAATATAATAGATGTTACCTGATGAATATCAGGAAAATTTAAAAACGGCAAAGTTATTCCATCTATTCTTATACCTGCTATTACTGCCACAATCGCCGCTAAAAGTTGTCCTATTAGTTTCGTAAATGGTTTTATTGTTTTTATATCATCAACTATACAAAATACAGTAATTATTCCTATACCTATTAAGAATCCTAATAGTTTTTTACCATATTCTTCAAAACTAAATAGATTAATAGATTGTTCCATACTCATTACTATTAATAGGTAAATAGTAGAAACTAAAAATCCCAATATTACAGCAGGTCCACCAAATTTTGGCATAGATTTTTTATGCATTCTTCTTTCATCTTTAGGAATATCAACTGCACCAACTTTTCTTGCTACTTTTATAGTATATGGTGTAGCCACAAATGCAACTACAAATGCTAAAACAAAAGCTATTGCAATATCTCCCCACATAGCATATTCCTCCAACTATTTCATATTTTCTTTTTCTATTTCATCTATCATTTCTATTCTTTCTTGATATTTTCCACCTTTAAATTCTGTTCCTATCCAATTTCTAATAATACATATTGCAGTATTTGTTGTTACATAGTCTCCTCCTAATGTAATAACATTTATATTATCATCTGCTTTAGCAAATTTTGCTGATTCTTCATCATATATTGAAGCTGCTCTAATACCTTTAAACTTGTTTGCAGCAACAGCCATTCCATATCCTGAACGACAAACTAAAATTCCAGAATCGGCTCTTTTTGCTTGTATTTCTTCAGCTACTTTTTTTGCATATATTGGATAATCTGTTCTTTCTTCACTATATGCACCACAATCTATATATTTTATTTCTTTTTCATCTAAATATCTTTTTATTTCTTCTTTTAATTTATATCCTCCATGATCTGCACCTATTGCTATCATTATAATCACTCCATTTCTATTATCTTTTTATTATTTAATTTTGCTATTATTTTTCATCAATATATCACAAAAGCTCATATATTACAATAAATTTTACAAATTTATATATGTTTTTTCTGTAAACACTTGCCAAATAAGAAATATTATGCTAAAATATTCTATGTTATTGAACACGATTAAAGAATTTAGACTAAGAGGAGGTGCAAAAAATGCCAAATATTAAATCAGCCAAAAAAAGAGTTAAAGTAATTGAAAAGAAAACTTTAAGAAATAATATGATAAAATCTGGATATAAATCAGCAATAAAAAACTTTGAACAAGCTTTAGAATCTGGAAATATGGAAGAAGCTAAAAAATTATTCTCAGAAGCTACTAAAAAAATCGATCAAGCTTGTACTAAAGGTGTTATTGTAAAAAACACAGCTGCTAGAAAAAAATCTAGTTTGTCAAAAAAATTAAATGCTGCAATGGCTTAGGCTAAAATAAAGATTATGCATAGTTTTTATATTATAAGAAAGGTATCAAAGCTACATAAGTAAGGCTCACACGGGTCTTTTTATAGGTAACCTTTCTTTTTTTATACGGAAAAATCCGCATAAAGTCAAGATATAAGCCCATTTTTCCTATAAAATAAGAAATGATATCAGAGCTACATTAGTATGGCTTACGCGGGTCTTTTTATAGATAACCTTTCTTTTTTTATACGGAAAAATCCACATAGGGTCAAAATAATAGTCAATTTTTCTATACACAAAAACCGTACCGTCGTATCAATGCCATCATGCCCTGTTTTTTGGTTTTCATTTCCATTGATTTATTAAAAATTACATACTAAAATATATATTAGGTGATCAGTATGTTAAAAAGTTTTATTAAAAGTTATAAAAATTTAGAAAAAGATACATATAAATTAATGAAAAAAGGTTTACATTTTTGTTTTATTATTTGCTTAATTTCAACTGCAATCTTGGCTTATTACATATTTTTTAATAATTCCCCTTTTCTTTTTAATATAGGAATTGTACTTTTTAGATTAAGCCTTATTTTTAGTTTAGAATTTGTTATTTGTGGAATTGTCGTTGATAATATTAAGAAAAAAAATATTTAATCATAAAAACAGAGACATCTGGTATGTCCCTGTTTTTATAATTTTTTATTGCACAGGAAAAATCGCCTTTATCTTGACTTTATATGGATTTTTTCGTATACAACAAGAAAGATTATCTATAAAAAGACTCCACAAACTTTACTTATATAGCTTGTTACCTTTATTATTTTTTCAATTCTTCCAAAAACATCTCATTCAACATTCTAGGATTAGCCTTACCTTTAGTTTCCTTCATAGCCTGTCCAACTAAAAATCCTAAAGCTCTATCTTTTCCTGCTTTATAATCTGCAACAGATTGTGGATTAGCTTGCAATACATTTTGTACAACTTCTTTTATAGCTCCTTCATCAGAAATTTGTACCCAACCTTTTTCTTTTATTATATCCTCAGGATCCCTTGGATTTTCAAATAGTTCCTCTAGTACTTTCTTTCCAATGCTTGAACTAATTGTACCTTTGTCAATTAAAATAACTAATTTTCCTAATTGATTACTATCAAATGGAATTTCTATTGGTTCCATTTCACACTCATTTAAAATTCTAGAAATATCTGATATTATCCAGTTTGAGACTGCTTTCGGATTATTACATACTTTTATTGAACCTTCAAATAAATCTGATAAATATTTAGATGATGTTATTATATTTGCATCTTTTTCTGATAAGTTATAATCTTTTAAATATCTTTCTTTTCTACTTTCAGGAAGTTCTGGTAAATTACTTTTTATATTCTCTATATATTCATCTGAAAGATTTATCGCAACTAAATCTGGATCTGGAAAATATCTATAATCTTGTGCATCTTCTTTATCTCTCATTGAAAAAGTTTTTCCTGAAACCTCATCCCATCTTAAAGTTTCTTGTTCTATCTTT
>CALXSO010000082.1 GCA_944391155.1 uncultured Clostridia bacterium | reverse complement strand
ATGATTTTTTTACCTTTACCATGAGAAACTACTTTTCCTTCTACTTTTACACCTTTTACATATGGTGTACCTATTTGTACTTTTCCATCATCTGATACTAGAATAACTTTGTCAAATGTTATTTTTTTTCCTTCTTCTGCATCTAGTTTTTCGAAAAATACAACATCTCCTTTTGTAACTTTGTATTGTTTTCCACAGCTTTCAATTATTGCGTACATCTAAAATGCACCTCCTTATTTTGTATACTCGCTAATCCTTAAAAAAGGTAACTAAAGTTATTTTAGTTTTTATAACCTTGACTAAGCGGATTACAGTTATTTATTTTAACATACATTTTTTAGTCTGTCAATAATTTTCCTTTATTTTTGATGTTTTCGGCTGTAATATGGTCACTGTTCAGACTATATTTTATAGAGTAGTCAGAAAGGATGATTTATAAATGTTTTTGTCAAGGACCTCCGAGTAAACCTCAGTTATATTTTTGACAAGAAATATTTATATATTATTCTTTCTGATGGATTACTTTTTATGCTATACAGAGTAGTAACTGTAATAATTAAAATTTATTCAACTATATTTCTATTTCTTCTTTATTCCTTGCCTAATTAAATCTGCTATTCCTACTAAATTTATTTAACTATATTTCTATTTCTTCGTAATTTGTGACAAGTTTTGCTCCTTGCTTTATTAAATCATTGGTTCCTACAGAATTTAATGAATTTATATTTCCAGGAACTGCATATATATCTTTTCCTTGCTCTAATGCAAAATCAACGGTAAGTAGTGTACCACTTTTTTTCTTTGCTTCTATGACTATAACTCCTTTACTTAATCCACTTATTATTCTATTTCGTGCTGGAAAATTTCTTTTTTCTGGAACACTTTCCAATGCATATTCTGAAACTATTAAACCGTTTTTTTGTATTATTTCATTTGCTAATCTTTTGTTTTCTTTTGGATATATTATATCTAGTCCATTTCCTAATACTGCTATTGTTTTACCATTAGCTTTAATTGTTCCATAATGTGAAAAACTATCTATTCCTCTTGCTAATCCACTGACAATTATTACATTTTTACGTGCTAAATTATATGAGAAATAAATTGCACATTTTTTTCCATATTCACTATATTCTCTGCATCCTATGATTGCTATCATTCTTTCTTTGTTCAAAAGTTCTATATTTCCCTTTGCATATAAACAAATAGGGTAATCATAAACTTCTTTTAATGATTTTGGATACATTTTGTCTTCTATTGTTATAATATCAATATCATTTTTTATCATATATTCAATATGTTTGTCTATTTTTTCTTTATATTCTTTCTTTTTTATGGCTTTTAACATATTTTCATCAAAATCTTTTAGATTATTAAATTGTTTTATATTATAAATATTCTTTGGTGTTTTGTATTCTTTTAATAGCTTTTGTTTTTTTACATTGCCAAATTCAGTTATTAAACTAAACCATATCCAATATCTTTTATTTTTTAAATTTTCTTGTTTATCTTTATTATTATTTGTTTTCATTTTTATATCATTCCTTCTCTTGCTTTCTATATTTAGGTTTTTAATTGGTGCTTACCTATAACCATATGTATTTTTTTACTTAATTTGTGTATAATTTAATATTGTGGATTTTTTTATTTATGTTTTAAACAATTTTTGAATTACTATTATCATAATTTCATTAATTTCTGATAAATAATTAGATTGCTTTTTATATAAATTAATA
Source organism: uncultured Clostridia bacterium (assembly GCA_944391155.1). Taxonomy (GTDB): domain Bacteria; phylum Bacillota; class Clostridia; order TANB77; family CAG-508; genus CAG-269. The sequence goes on along the minus strand of CALXSO010000082.1, from coordinate 10,873 downwards.
CAAAAAACTGATATTAAGAGCTAATATTAGAAGCTTTATTTTTTAATCATTTGATCTTTTTATTTGTACATAAAATAAAGACACTTATATATATATTAAGTGTCTCTATAATTTTTAATTTTATTTTTACTTATAAATTTGATTGTAACTTTGTTGCTTTTATAACATTATTAATAAGCATTGCTATTGTCATCGGTCCAACTCCCCCCGGAACTGGAGTTATGTAACTTGCTTTTTCTTTTACATTTTCAAAGTCTACATCTCCTACTATATTTCCTTCTTTATCACGATTAATTCCAACATCTATTATTACTGCATTGTCTTTTACCATGTCTGCTGTAACAAATTTTGCCTTTCCTATTGCTGCTATTAATATATCTGCTTCTCTTGTGATTTTTTTTGTATTTTGTGTTTTTGAGTGGCATACAGTTACTGTTGCATTATTATTTATACAACATTGAATTAATGGCTTGCCTACAATATTACTTCTTCCTAATATTACTACATTTTTTCCACATAAGTCAATATTATATTCTGTAAACATTTTCATAACACCATAAGGTGTACATGAAACAAAAGTATCTTGTCCAAGTGCTAACTTTCCTACATTCATTGGATGAAATCCATCTACGTCTTTATTATAGTCTATTGTTCTAAAAGCTTCATTTATATCTAATTGTTCTGGAATTGGACTTTGTAAAAGGATGCCATTAATAGTTTTATCTTTATTTAATTTTTCAATTAAATCTAATAATTCATTTTGCTTTATATCTTTATTAAGTAAATACTCTTCATATTCTACTCCTACTTCGGTGCATGCTTTACTTTTATTTTTTACATATATTTTTGAAGCTGGATTATCTCCAACCATTATTACAGCTAATTTAGGTTTGATACCATTAGATTTTAATTCTTCACATTCAATCTTCAAATTTTGTCTTATTTTTCTTGCTAATTCTTTTCCATCTATTATTACGGCCATTTTACTTTATTCCTTTCCCATTATTGCTTTTTTATTTTTTATATTTCATCTATAATTTTATATTCTATATCTTCCATATCTGGATACATCTCTTTAACTCTTTTTAATGTTAGCATTGTCATTTTAGGTTGTGGATTTTTTGGATGATCAGATAATAATTTTTGTGTATAACAATTTGGTGCTGTTTTAAATAATAGATATCTATTTTTTACATATGTATAATATATTTGATATCCATTATTTAAATCTTCCCACATCATTTCAAATGTATAATCTTTGTTCATTTTTCCTCCTCAGGGATTTAGGGACGGTCTTAAAAATCCCTTCTAGAAGGGATTTTAAGACCGTCCCTAAATCCCTGCTAGATTTTTGAATTCTTGTTCTGATATTATCGTTATTCCTAGTTCTCTTGCTTTTGTTAATTTGCTTCCTGCATCTTCACCAGCTAATAAATATGTTGTTTTTTTGGATACTGAATTAGAGGTTTTTCCTCCATATCTTTCTATTATTTCTTCCGCTTCTTTTCTTGTGAATTCTGACAAACTGCCTGTTAATACAAATGTTTTTCCCTCAAATCTATTATCTGTACTTTCTTGTTCTAGAGACTGCATATTGACTCCTGCATTTTTTAGTCTACTTATTAAATCTTTTGTTTGTTCTTGAGTAAAGAATTCAATAATGCTATTTGCCATAATCTCTCCAATGTCTTCTGTCTGTTGTAATTCTTCTAAATCTGCTTTTGCTAAATTGTCTAATGTTTTATATTTTCTTGCTAATATTTTTGATGCTTTTCCTCCTACATGTCTTATTCCTAATGCTGTTATTAGTCTATATAAATCGTTTTTCTTACTATTTTCTATTGCATTTACTAAGTTTTGTGCGAATTTTTTTCCGTTTTTCTTTAGTGATGCTATGTCATCAAATTTTAATTCATAAATATCTGCAATATTTGTAATTAATTTTTTGTCTAGTAATTGTTGAATTATATTTTCTCCTAATCCATCAATATTCATTGCTTCTCTAGAGACAAAATGTACAAGATTTCTAAATAGTTTTGCTGGACATTCTACTCCTGTACATCTAATTGCTGCTTCTCCTTCTTCTCTTACCGCTATTGCTCCACATACAGGACAAGTTCTTGGCATTTCAAAATTTTTTTCATTTCCTTTTCTTTTTTCTTTTACTACTTCAACAATTTCTGGTATTACATCTCCGGCTTTCTGAATTACTACAGTGTCACCTATTTTTAATTCTTTCTCTTTTATAAAATCTTCGTTATGAAGTGTTGTTTTTGAGATAGTAGAGCCTGCTAACTTTACTGGTTCTAATATGGCCATTGGAGTTATTACTCCTGTTCTTCCGACTTGGCATACAATGTCTTTTAATATTGTTTCTTTTTTTTCTGGTGGATATTTATATGCTACTGCCCATCTAGGTACTTTTACGGTTGATCCTAATATTTCTCTAAATTCTAGATCGTCAATTTTTACGACTGCACCATCTATTCCATAGGTTAGTTTTTCTCTCATTTCTCCAATTTTGTTTATTGCTTCTTTTACTTCTTCTATATTATTGCATGGAATTCTTACGGGATTTACATTAAATCCCTGTGTCTTTAGATATTCTAATTCCTCAAAATGTGAATTGAAATTTTTTCCTTCTATTTTTTGTACATTGAATATATATATATCTAGTGGTCTTTTTTTAGTTATTCTACTGTCTAATTGTCTTAATGAACCTGCTGCAGCATTTCTTGCATTTGCAAATAGTTCTTCTTCATTTTCTTCTCTTTCTTTATTCATTTCTTCAAAATCTTTTTTAGAAATGAATACTTCTCCTCTAACTGTTATATCTATTTTATCTTTTATTTCCATTGGTATTGTTTTTACTGTTTTTAAATTTTCTGTAACATCTTCTCCTACTAATCCATTTCCTCTAGTTGCACCTCTGAAAAATTTGCCGTTCTTATATTCTAATGCTGCTGATAGACCATCAATTTTTGTTTCGACTACATATTTTAAGCTTTCTATATTATTTTCCTTTGCTTGTTTTCTTATTCTCTCATCAAATTCTTCTACTTCTTCTAAGCTAAATACATCTTGTAAACTTTGTAGTGGGACTTCATGAGTAACTTTTTCAAATCCTTCTTTTACATGACCTCCTACTTTTTGTGTTAATGAATTTTTTGAAATGTATTCTGGAAAATCTTTTTCTAAATTTCGAAGTTCTACCATTAGCATATCATATTCAAAATCACTGATTTCTGGTTTATCTTCATCGTAGTATTTTACAGCATAGTATTCTAGCTTTTTTCTTAGTTCTTCAATTCTTTCTTTTGCTTGTTTTTTGTTCATTTGCTTCTCTCCTTTTTGAATAGGTTTTATTTAAGCATATTTATTATACACAAAAAAATAGAAAAAATAAATAGATTGGCGAATAAATTTTTTTATAGTTTTGTAATGTTTGTTATAGTTTTTCTTTTGAAAATAAAATCTCAGAGATTTATTTTTACTTTAAGTCTGTGTAACTTAAAATTTCATATTGTTTTCTATACAATAAAAAAAGAGAATTATTTACTACCTATGTAGTTATATTCTCTTTTTCATTTTTATTTAATCTTTAATTTTTATGAATTAGTTAGAAAATTTTTTATTATATTTTTCTTTATTTAATAATTAATTATTTTTTAATATTACCCATCTTCTCTTGCTAAAATAATTGTTCTCATATCATTACTTGCGTCTGTGCATGTTGATAATGTAATTTCTGCTTTTCCTGCTGTATCTCTTTGATAAAATGATGTGTCTGTAGATGTTGTTTCAAACTTATCATAAATAGTATAAGTTTTTTGTCCTCCTTTATAGTCTTTAATAGTAATTTTGTCACCATTATTTAATCTTTTTAAATTAGAAAAGAATACTCCATTTCTATAGTTATGACCAACTATTACACAGTTTCCTGGTTGGTTTAAATATTCTGCATTTGTTGGATATAATAAAATAACTGATGTTTCTAAAGCTTTTGGTGTCATATCTTCTAATATTGGATAATTTGCATTTATTGCAGGTATTGATATTGTTCCAACAGTATCAAACCCTTTATATTTTTGTTTTCTACCAACAGTAGATGATGTTGTTCCTCCTGGAGTTGCTTCTAATTCATTTAAATCTCCTGATGAGTTTCCTTCTGTTCCTGTTGAATTTGCATCAGGATCATTATCTGAAACTTCTCCTTTATAGTTATCAACAAATTCTGAAGCTTCTTTTGTTATAAAATATTTCTGATAGAAATCATATGCTAAAAATCCTAATAATCCAAGTATTGCAATTATTACTATTATTAGTATTACTGTTAATACTTTACTATATTTACTCTCAAACATTATCTTTACCTCCGTATATCAAACTCTATATCTATTATAGCATATTCTTCTTTAGTTTTCAATTATCCTATTATTTTTTAAACTATTTTTTCACCTAATTTTTTTCCAGCTAATAAATGGAAATGTAGATGTCCTACTTCTTGTCCTCCATCTTCTCCACAGTTCACTATGACTCTAAATCCTTTTTGGTCTATTTGCATATCTTTTGCTATTTTATTAATTACAGAATATATTTTTGCTATTAATTTTTCGTCTTCTTCTTTTATTTCAATCAATGATGTTATATGTCTTTTTGGTATTACTAGTATGTGTATTGGTGCTGCTGGATTTATATCCTTAAATGCAAGTATTTCTTCATCTTCATAAACTTTGTTTGAAGGTATTTCTCCTTTTATTATTTTACAAAAAATACAATCTTCCATTTTATTCTCCTTTCCTTTATTATTATGAATGAATTTCTTCTTTATTTTTTGTAAAGAATTTATTTTTGCTCGTCTTTTATTAAAATTGCTTTTATTCTTCTAACTCCAGAAGAGCTTGATTCTTCTTTTTTTATTTTAAACCTTCCCATGTTGCCTGTGTGTGTTACATGTGGTCCTCCACAAATTTCTTTACTAAAATCACCAATAGTATATACTTTTACTCTATCTCCATATTTGTCTGTAAATAGTCCTATTGCTCCTGATTTCTTTGCTTCTTCATAACTCATTTCTTCGCATTTTACTGGTAAGTCTTTTTGAATTTCTTCATTTACTAAATCTTCAACTTTTTGAATTTCTTCTTTAGTCATTTTTTGTGGATGTGTGAAGTCAAATCTTAGTCTTTCTTCTGTTATGTTTGATCCACTCTGTTTTACATGATCTCCTAATATTGTTCTTAATGCTTGATGTAAAAGATGTGTTGCTGTATGATAAGCAATTGTTTTCTCGTTTTGATCGGCTAATCCTCCTTTAAATTTTTGCTCACTTCCTATTCTTGATTTTTCTTGATGTTGTTTATATAGATCTTTAAATTCTTTCATATCTATTGTCATTCCGTTTTCTTCTGCTAATTCTTGTGTGACTTCTGGTGGAAATCCATATGTGTCATATAATTTAAATACAACTTTACCGTCAATTTGTTCTTTTCCTTCATTTTTTGCTTTTTGCATTTCTTTATTAAATTCTCTTTCTCCATGTGCTAATGTTTTTACAAACTTATCTTTTTCTTCTAGTATTACATTTTTTATATCATTTTTATTTTTTTCTAACTCAGGGTACATCTCTTTTAGATTTTCAACATTTATATCTATTAATGTTGATATTTCAGATAAATCTATTTGTAGTTTATTCATGTGTCTTATCATTCTACGAATTAATCTTCTTAATACATAACCTCTGTCTATGTTGCTTGGTCTTCCTCCATCTGCTATTATCATCATGCTAGAACGTAAATGTTCTGCAATAATTCTTCTACTTTTTATACTATCAATTTTTTGTAGTTCTTGTAATTTTTGCATTACTGGTAAAAATAATTCTGTATCAAAAGGTGTTTCTTTACCTTGTAATAACATTGTCATTCTTTCCAATCCAAGTCCTGTATCTACATTTCTTTGTTTTAGCTTAGTATATCCGTTTTTGTCTTTAAAATATTCCATAAAAACATTATTCCATATTTCTACATATTTACCACAGTCACAGCTTGGTTCACAATTTGGTCCACATGGTTGTTTTCCTGTATCATAAAACATCTCTGTGTCAGGTCCACATGGTCCTTCTTCTCCTGCTATCCACCAATTATCTTTCTTTCCATAATAATATATGTGGTCTTCAGGTATTCCTACTTTTTTCCATGTATCAGCTGCTACAGTATCTCTTGGGCAATCTTCATCTCCTGCAAAACAAGTTACTGATAATTTTTCTACTGGAATTCCTAATTCTTTTGTTAAAAATTCAAAACTCATTTTTATTGATTCTTCTTTAAAATAGTCTCCTAATGACCAATTTCCTAGCATTTCGAAATATGTTAAATGTCTGTTATCTCCTACTTCATCTATATCAACTGTTCTTAGACATTTTTGATAGTCTGTTAATCTGTTTCCTGCTGGATGTTTTTCTCCTAATAAGTATGGTACTAATGGTTGCATTCCAGCTGTTGTAAATAATACTGATGGATCATTTTCTGGTATTAATGGTGCTGATGGAATTATTGTATGATTATGTTTTTTAAAAAAGTTTAAATATTTATTTCTAATTTCTATTGCTTTCATCTATTTTCCTTCCTCCTATTTTTATACTTTGTTATTATACTTTATTTTTACTTAAAAATCAAGGTATGTTTTATTTAAGTTTCGCTATTTTTTTCTTTCAAAATCTTTACTTTTTTTTTAACTTAATATACAATAGCTTTAATAAATTCGAAAGAAAATGTAAATACTAATATAAAAATGGAGGAAAACTAATGAAGAACAAAAATGAACTAAATTATCAAAATTTAAAATTTACTTGTGATGAAAGTATGCTTTCTTTTGATACAACAGCAGAATTACAACCTATACAGGCTGGAATAGGTCAAGATAGAGGCATTAAAGCATTAGAATTTGGTGTGCAAGTAGATGTGAAGGGTTATAATATATATATTGAAGGTCCTAGTGGCGTTGGAAAAACTATGTATACTAAAAATTATTTAAATAAAATTTCTAGTAAAAAGAAGGTACCTTCAGATTGGTGTTATATTTATAATTTCGATAATCCTAATCAACCAATAGCTATCTCTTTACCAGCAGGTCAAGGTAAGGAATTTAAAGATGCTATGGATGGTTTTATTAAAGAAATTAAAAAAGATATTAAAAAAACATTTAATGCTGATGATTTTGAAAAAGAAAAATCTTTAATAAAGCAAGAATTTGAGGAAAAGCGTGCAACTTTATTAAATAAATTAAATGAGGATGCTTTGAAGTATAATTTTTATGTTCGAAGCTCTCAAAATGGAATCTATATGATGCCTATTGTAAATGGAAAAGTAATTGAAGAGGAAGAGTTTGAAAAATTAGATGATCAAACGAAACAAGAGTATGAAGATAAATCTACAATTGTTCAAGAACAAATCATGAATGTTATAGGACAAATTAAAGAAATAGAACGTGCTTCAGATAAACGAATTTCAGAATGGCAATCTAATATAGCTCTTTTGACAGTTAATCTTCATATTAATTATCTAAAATCAAAATATAAAAGAAATAAAAAGATTAACAAATTTTTAAATGATGTAAAAACTGATGTTTTAAAAAATGTATCATATTTTTTAGAAGAGGATAAAAATGAGCAACAACCTCAAATTCCTATGACACCTGGTATGAAAAAAGTTGATCCTTCTTTAAATTATAGGGTAAATTTATTTGTTGATAATTCTCACAGAGATGGAGCTCCTGTTATCATGGATTCTAATTATTCATATAATAATATTTTTGGATTTTTGGAATATGAAAATTTTTATGGATCATTAAAAACTGATCATACAATGTTAAAACCTGGTTTATTACATTTAGCAAATGGTGGTTATATTATATTCCAAGCAAAGGATTTACTTTCAAATCCTGCTTGTTATGAGGCACTAAAAAAAGCTTTAAGAATAAAAGAAATTGCAATTGAACATGCAAATGAACAAAGGGCATCTATGGTTATGGTATCTTTAAAACCTGAACCAATTCCTTTAAGTCTAAAAGTAATATTAATTGGAAATAGTTCGATATATCAAACTTTACTTGCAATGGATTCAGATTTTAGAAAGTTATTTAAAATAAAGGTTGAATTTGAGGATGATGCACCAATAACAAAAGAAAATTTGAATAAACTTGCTTGTATTGTACATGGATTTTGTAATCATGCAGAATTGCCACATTTGGATAAAAAAGCAATGGCAAGATTGATTGAATATGCATCAAAACTTGCTGGAAGTCATTCAAAAATTTCTACAAGGTTTGATGATTTAATTCAAATTGTTGGAGAAGCAGCTACTTGGGCTAAAATTTCAAAATCTAAATTACTTACAGAAAATTTTATAAAAAAGGCTTTAGAAGAACAAATTAACCGTGTAAAGAAATATGATACAAAATATATGGAAATGATTCAAGATCATTCTTTACTTATTGATACTTCTGGTTATGAAGTTGGAACATTAAATGGTTTAACAATAATGACTATTGGTGATTATACATTTGGAAAACCTACAAAAATAACTGTAAATACTTATACAGGAAAAAATGGTATTGTAAATATAGAACGTGAAGTAGAAATATCTGGACCTTCACATTCAAAGGGTGTATTAATATTGACAGGTTATTTAGGTGAAATGTTTGCACAAAATATACCTCTTTGCTTAACAGCTAGTATCTGTTTTGAACAATTATATAATGGTGTTGATGGTGATAGTGCTTCTAGTACTGAACTATATGGACTACTTTCTAGTTTATCAGGAATACCAATTAATCAAGCAATTGCTGTTACAGGCTCTGTAAATCAAAAAGGTCAAATTCAACCTATAGGCGGTGTAAATGAAAAAATTGAAGGTTATTTCCAAATTTGTAAAATGAGGGGATTAACTGGTGAACATGGTGTTATGATTCCTGTTCAAAATGTTGATAATTTACAACTTTCTGATGAAATTGTTGAAGCTGTAAAAAATAAATTATTTCATATTTATTCAGTATCAACAATCGAAGAAGGTATTGAAGTTTTAACAGGTGTTCCTGCTGGTAAAAAAGATGCAAATGGTCAATTTCCTGCTGGTACAGTAAATTATTTGGTTTATGAAAAATTGAAGAAATATGCAGAGATTGATAAAAAAAATAATTAGTTTGATTTTTAAATATCTGAATTTTATTAATAATTATAATAAATTTTTAGAAATTGAAAACTATTTTATAAATAAAAATGATCAATTTTATCATGACTATATATGGATTTTTCCTTATACAACAAGAAAGGTTACCTATAAAAAGACCTGCATGAAACTTGCTTAAGTAGCTTTGATACCTTTCTTGTAAAAAATCATGAAAACGACTCAAAAAAAAAGAACTTCAAAGTTCTTTTTTTCTTTTTATGCTTTTTTTGCTATTTCTACTACTTCTGTAAATGCTTTTGGGTCTGAAACAGCCATTTCAGCTAACATTTTTCTGTTAACTGTTACATTAGCTTTCTTTAATCCTGCTATCATTTTACTATATGTTGTTCCATTCATTCTTGCTGCTGCATTAATTCTTGCTATCCATAATTTTCTAAAATTACTTTTTTTGTCTTTTCTTCCAACATATGCATATGATAAAGATTTCATTACTGCTTGTTTTGCGTTTCTATATCTATAATGTTTTGCTCCATAGTATCCTTTTGCTTGTTTTAATACTTTTTTGTGTCTTGCTCTTGTTGTTCTTGCTGTTTTTACTCTTGCCATTATTTTTCACCTTCCTTATTTATGTTTATTTTTCTATACTTTTTTATCCACCATATGGTAATAATTTTTTAATTGTCTTTTCACATGATTTGTCAGCATAAGCATTTTGAATTTTTCCTGATTTTTTTTGTCTTCTTGTCTTGTTTGCAAGTAAATGTCTTCTGTTTGATTTTGTTCTTTTAACTTTTCCTGTTGCTGTTAATCCATATCTTTTTTTAGCAGCTTTATTTGTTTTTAATTTTGCCATGAGTTTCTTTCCTCCTTTTTGTTTTTTTCTTTATCTAAAACATAATTTACTATGCTTTTTTAGCTAATATTATAAACATATTTCTTCCTTCTAATTTAGGTTTTCTTTCTACTACAGAAATGTCTTCTAATTTTTCTATAAATTTATTTAGAACTGCTTCTCCTGCTTTTGTATTATTTACTTCTCTTCCTCTAAATCTTACTGTGATTTTTACCTTGTTTCCGTCTTCTAGAAATTTTCTTGCATTTTTTGACTTAAAGCCAAAGTCATGTTCTTCAATATTAGGAGTAACTCTTAGTTCTTTTATTTCTAAAACTTTTTGTTTCTTTTTTGCTTCTTTTTCTTTTTTAGCTTGTTCAAATTTGTATTTTCCATAATTCATTATTTTGCAAACTGGTGGATTTCCATTTGGAGCTACTAGCACTAAATCTAAATTTTCTTTACTTGCAATTTCTAATGCTTCTTTAGTGGAAATAATTCCAACTTTTTCACCATTTACTCCTATTAATTGAATTTCTTTTTCTCTGATTTGGCCATTTACTGGTAATTCTTGTTTTATATTAAAACACCTCCATATATAAAAAAATTGACTCTTGTTACAAGTCAATTCATCAAACTATAATAAATTCTTTTTCTTTTATTATAGTATATATTCTAACCTTTTTCCATATAGATAAGGTGAGAAGATGATTTCTTCTTCTTGTAACGTTTAATATTATATCATATTTTTTCTATTTGTCAAGCTTTTTCTTACTTGATTGTATTTAATTTATGATAAAATCACTTTAAAAGTTTAGAAACGAATATTTCACCCTAGATGTATAAAAATAGAAAA
>CALXSO010000081.1 GCA_944391155.1 uncultured Clostridia bacterium | reverse complement strand
AATAGTAACCTTTCTTGCTATATACGGAAAAATCCATATAGGGCCAAGATAAAAGCCGATTTTTCTTATACAATAAAAAAATGAATAAATTTACCAAAAAAAGTTGCATAATTTTAACAATAATAGTATAATAAAAAAGGTAGTATAATATATATATAATAAAAAAGAGAGGTAGAAAAATGGAATATTTATATATACTAAGAGAAGCCTTAGTGTGGATAGTTACAATATTCTGGTTATATCAACTACTAATTAGTGTATGTTCATTAATAAAATTAAAAGATAAACCATTAATAGTAAAAAAAGATCATAGGTTTATGGCAATAATACCAGCACATAATGAAGAAGCGGTTGTAGTTAACTTAATAGAAAGTTTGAAAAACCAAAACTATAATAAAGAATTATATGATATTTATGTAATTGCTGATAACTGCACAGATAGAACGGCACAAGTAGCAAGAAATGCTGGAGCAATAGTGTATGAAAGATTTGATCCAAATAAAAAAACAAAAGGATATGCATTAGATTGGTTTTTACAACAAAAAATAAAAGAAAATGCTCCATATGATGCTGTATGTGTGTTTGATGCTGACAATATAGTGGATAAAAATTTTATAAGAAATATGAATAAAAAATTATGCCAAGGGGAAGAAGTGGTTCAAGGTTATAGGGATATAAAGAATCCATCTGATAACTGGATAACTTCAGGATATGCTTTATTTTATTGGACAATGCATAAATTTTATCATTTAGCAAGATATAATGTTGGATTATCACCACTATTAAATGGAACAGGTTTTATGGTAAAATTTGATATTTTAAAACCAAATGGATGGAAAACTGTTACATTAACAGAAGATATAGAATTTTCGTTACAAAGAATTATAAAAGGTAAAAAATTAGGATGGGCAACAGATGCAATTGTATATGATGAACAACCTACTGGTTTTAGACAGAGTTGGTCACAAAGAAACAGATGGACAGTTGGTCATATGCAATGTATGAAAGAATATACAAAAAAATTAGCAATAGCGGTAAAAGAGAATAAGTCAATGATGAATTTAGACGGATTTTTCTACATCATAGGAAGTATACCAATGTTTATTATAACACTAGTATTGTTACTTGCAAACTTTTTTATGTATGCAGGAAATGCCATTACACAGGCAGACTTAATATTAAATATATTAAACTTTTTAATACCAACATTTCTTTTTCCAATCGCAACAGCATTATTTGTTATGTGGTTAGATAAAAGACCAATAAAGCCTATGATTAAAGGAATAATATGTTATCCATTATTCATGGGTACATGGTTATTAATAAATTTTAAATGTCTATTTAAAAGAAATACAACATGGGAAAAGATTAATCACGTAAGAAGTATAAAAATTAATGAGATTTCAAAAACAGAAAAATCAGAATTAGAAACAGAAAAAGAATTGATTTCATAAAAATCAATTCTTTATTTATTAAAATTTTAAATATTATTAAAATTAGCTGAATGTCAACAGTTGTGGTGGAAAACTTTAAAAGTTTTGTTGTATATAATTTTTATTGTGTATATAAAACAATATGAAATTTTAAATTATGCATACTGAAATTAAAGATAAATATTAAGATTTTATTTTCAAAAGAAAAACAGCTTTTTTTAATATTATGTAGATTTTTCTTTTAATAATGTAAGAAGGAGGAACTATTAGAAATAAACTAATAGAAGAAAAAAATGAATAAAATAAAAATAAGTGTAAAAAATGCACACAAAATAGTAATAGTTTTAGGAATAATTTTTATTTTGCTAGCGGCATTTCATGAGGATATATGGTTTGATGAAAGTTATTCAGTAGCAATAGCCAACCATAGTTTTTCAGAAATTTGGACAATAACAGGAAATGATGTGCATCCACCATTATATTATTGGATGTTACATATTGTAGAATTAATATTTGGAAGTAATGTAATAATTTATAGATTATTTTCAGTTCTTGCAATAGCAATCTTAGGAATAATGGGATATACACATATAAGAAAAGATTTTGGAGAAAAAATAGGAATTTTATTTTCTTTTTTAACATTCTTTTTACCAGTAATGAGTACATATAGCCAGGAAGTTAGAATGTATTCTTGGGCATGTTTATTTGTTACAATAATTGCTATATATGGATATAGGATGTATAAATTAATAAAAGAAAATAAAGGAAAAGAAAAAGATGCTAAATGGAAGAAAATTCAATTAAAAAATTTAATAATTTTTGGAATATTTAGTATATGTTGTTGCTATACACATTACTATTCATTAGTGACAGCTTTTGTAGTAAATTTAGCATTATTAATTTATTTAATAAAAAATAGAAAAGAATGTGAAAATGTATTAAGAAACTTTATTATATTAGGAATTATTCAAGTGGCATTATATATACCTTGGCTATTTTATCTTGTTGGACAAATGCAACATGTGGGAGGAGGCTTCTGGATTACTTTAGGATTAAGTACAGCAGTGGAAGTGCCAAGTTTCCAATTTAGAAGACAATTAGACACAGTATTTTCTTTTAATGCTCAAACAATAGTCGCATTAGTTGCATCAATATTAATGTACATATATATTGCATTTAGAATATATAAAGCTAAAAAAAGCAAAGAAGAAATGATGCCTGGAATTTTAGCATTAGCATTATATTTAATAATAATATTGCTTATGCTTATAATGTCAATTATTCAGCCTATATTATTTTCAAGATATTTATTAGTTTTAACGGGACTTTATATTTTTTTCTTGGCATATTTTATGGCAAAAGAAAACAGAAAAATTATTACGGCAATTATATGTTTAGTTATTTTGATATTAGGAACAATTAGTAATATTGAAAATATAAATATAAATTATGATGAAAGCAATATGAAACAAATAGAATATTTAAGAGAAAATATTCAAAAAGATGATATAATTGTATATTCAAATATTGGAAATGGAGGAGTTATTGCGGCTTTCTTTCCAGAGAATAAACAATATTTTTATAATGGTGCACATTGGGATGTAGAAGAAGCATATAAAGCTTATGGACCAGGAATGGAAACAATATATAGTTATGAAGATATATTAAAAGATTATCATGGAAGAATATGGCTAATAGATTCTGAAAATATGGGATTATATAACGAATTTCCTAAAGATGGAATTTCAGTTATAGAAGGTCCAATGAGATTTGATACTAAGTACCAAAATTATATATATAATATAATGTTATTGGAAAAAGAATAGAGTGATTAAAAAATACTTATATATTAATCTTTTAGACTATTCTATAAAATTAAGTCTGAATTGCAATAAAAGTTACTGGTTAGCCTTAATAAATTTTTTATCTTCAAAATGAATTTTAAGACATTTTTTAAATAGTGTTATGTTGAAAACAATGCTACATTGAAATAAGGTTGACTAGCAACCAACAAAAATAAAAAAATAAAAAAATTAAAAAAAACCTTGCATTTTATTAGAAAATTGGGTATAATTATAATATACAAAAAATGAGGCAGAAGAGTGGGAACAAATCCAACTCTTAACTTTTGCAAATAAAAGGAGGTATAATTTGGCAAATATAGAAGAAAAAGTAGAAAAGTTATTAGAGCCAAAAATACAAGAGATTGGTTATGAATTATATGATGTAGAGTATGTAAAAGAAGGAAAAAATTACTATTTACGAATAATAATAGACAAACCAGAGGGAATAGATTTAAAGGATTGTGAAATAGTAAATAATGCAATTTCCGATATTTTGGATGATGCAAATTATATAAAGGAACAATATTTCCTAGAAGTATCATCACCTGGAATAGAAAGAATTTTGAAAAAAGATAAGCATTTAGAAAAAAATATAGGTGAAGAAGTGAAAATAAGAATGTTCAAAAAAGATGATAAAGGCAAAAAAGAATATCAAGGAAAATTAAAGGAGTTTAATACTGAATTTGTAAAAATAGAAGACCAAGAAAATCAAGATATAGAAATAGAAAGAAAAAATATATCACAAATAAAAACTATTTATAATTGGTAAAATAAAATCAAAATACGAAAAAATAGATATAAAATAAATTAAATAAAAAGGGAAATATAAGGATTTTTTTAAATTATTTTAGGATAGATTTTAAAAAATGATTATTAATCCCTGTAAGGAGGAATGAGAAAATGAAAGCTATTGATAACAAAGAATTAATCTTAGCTTTAGAAGAATTAGAAAAAGAAAAAGGAATAAAAAAAGAATATGTATTAGAATCAATAGAAACAGCATTAGTAACGGCATATAAGAGGAATTTTGACTCACTAGAAAATGTAAGAGTAGATATAGATCATAAAACTGGAGCAACTCATCTTTATGCGATAAAAGAAATTATGGAAAATGCAAATGATGATGCAACAGAAATCAGCTTAGAAGAAGCACATAAAATAAATAAGCAATTAAAAATAGGAGATTCTGTGGAAGTTGAAATAGTACCAAAAGATTTTGGGAGAATTGCAGCACAAACAGCAAAGCAGGTAATAATACAAAAATTAAGAGAAGCAGAAAGAGATATTATTTTTAATGAATTTAATGAAAGAAAAGGAGAAATCGTTTCTGGAATTATCCAAAAAGCTGATCATAATATTGTGGTAATGGACTTAGGAAAATTAGAAGGTGTAATGCCACATAAAGAACAAATACCAACAGAAAAATATCATGTGAATGATAAAATAAAAGGATATGTTTTAGATGTGGAGAGAGGTGCAAAAGGAGCACCACAAGTTATAGTTTCAAGAAGTAATCCAGATTTTGTACGTAAATTATTAGAATTTGAAATACCTGAAATTTATGAGGGTGTAATAGAAATTAAAAGTGTATCGAGAGATCCTGGAAATAGAAGTAAGGTAGCAGTTTATTCTCCGGACCCAAATATAGATCCAGTAGGTTCTTGTGTGGGACAAAAAGGTGTTAGAATACAAAATGTAATTAACGAATTAAACGGAGAAAAAATAGATGTTATAGAATGGAATGAAGATCCAAGTATTTATATAGCTTCAGCTTTATTGCCAGCAGAAATAATGGCTGTGGATATAAAAGAAAATGAAAGATTTGCACAGGTAATTGTAGCAGATAATCAATTATCTTTAGCTATAGGAAAGGCGGGTCAAAATGCAAGATTGGCTGCAAAATTAACAAATTGGAAAATAGACATTAAATCAGAAACACAATTTAGAGAAATGTTAGAAAAAGCACAAAGTGAACAAAGTCAAAACAATGAAGTGGAAAATAATGAAAAAATGCCAGAGGAAAGCCAAATAGAGAATAATGAAGTTGAAGAAAGTTTAGAAGAAAATTAAATGTGTTAATTGTTTAAAACAAATAATGAGTTGAAAGAAATGCAAAAAACGTTATAAATATAAAATAGGGACATACAATAAAAGGGGGAATATTAGTGAAGAAATTGCCACAAAGAACTTGTATGGGATGTAATGAAAAAAAAGATAAAAGAGATTTGATTAGAATAGTGAAAAATAAAACTGGTGAAATAAAAATAGATATAACTGGAAAGCAAGAAGGTAGAGGTGCATACATTTGTAATAATGTAGACTGTTTAGACAAGGTTATTAAATCAAAAAGATTAGAAAGAGTATTAGAGACAAATATTTCATCTGAAATTTATGAAGATTTAAGAGGTGTAATTCTTGGTAAATAATAAAATTTTAGGATTATTAGGATTATCGGCTAAAGCTGGGAAAATATGCTTTGGAGCAGATAGTGTAGAAGCAGAAATAAAAAAGAAGAAAGTAAATATAGTAATTGTAGCACAAGATAGTTCAGATAGGACGAAAAATAAATTTGAAAAAATATGTAAGGAAAATCATATAAAAATAATAATATTTGATACAATCGAGAACATTAGTAAGTCAATTGGTAAATCAAATAAAGCAATAATAGGAATAAAAGATCAGAACTTAGCAAGTCAAATAGAAAAAATTTGTGATGGGGGTGATTCTATTGGGAAAAATAAAAATACATGAAATAGCAAAGAAATTAGGAAAATCTAGTAAAGAAGTATTGGATATAGCTTTATCTTTAAAAATTAAAGTAAAAAGTCATCTAAGTGGAGTAACAGAAGAAGAAGCAAAACAAATAGAACAAAATATTGAAAAAAAAGAGGAAAGTAAAGAAAAAGATATGAAAAATGAACAAATAAAGTCAGAAAAAGAGTTAAAAAATGAAAAGAAAGAAAAAATGAAAGAAAGTAGAAAAAAAGACGAAAAAGAAATGAAGAAAGATGAAAAAGCTCCAGTAATAATAAGAAGAGAAGTAATTGTAACTGAAGAAAAAGTGAATAATAAGGAAGTAGAAAAAGCAGAAGAAAGAAAAAACAGTGTAGGATTTGTGGAAAGAAGACAAAATAAAAATTTTAATATAGTATATAGAAATAAACCTAATAAACCTAAAACAGTAAGTGAATTATTTGGATTGAATAAGCAAGAGCCAGAAAAGAAAAAGGAAAAAGAAGTAAAAGAAATAAAAGAAGTAAAAGAACCAGCAGTAAATACTAAAAATAAAATCCAAAAAGAAATAATTCATGAAGAACAAAATAATAATTTAGAAAATAAAAAAGAAGAAGTAATTACAAGCGAAAAGAAATTTGAAGATAATAAATCACAAGGAGATAGTAAAACATATATGCAAACAAAAACAACAAATACAAGGATTCAAAATAATATGGCAAAAAATAATATAAATAGAGATAATAGAAATAATTATAAAAATAATGATAATAAATTTAATAATTCAAAATTTAATCATAATGATAAAAATAATAGAAACGGGAAGAATAATAATGGAAATTATCAAAATCGTTTTGGAAATAGAAGACCTCTTGATGAAAAGGGAATTGAAAAAAATATTAAAAATATAATGTCTGTGGATGTTGCAGAAAAAGAAGTTGTAAGAGAATATAATAATAAAAATATAGACAAAGATAAACAGAAAAATAATAACAAATTTGATGAGACAAGAAATAAAAAATCAAAATCAAGAAGAAACCAAAATAATAATAATTTTGATGAAGGAAAATTAAAATCACTTAAACAGACAAATAGATTATCAAATATGTTTGATGAACAAGATGGAGGAATGCTTGATTATTATGATTTAACTACACAAAGAGGCAGAAGAGGTAAGAAAAAAGTTCAAAAAGGTGAAGAAGAAAGAAATAAACAAAAAATCTTCCAATTAACTGAAATTGAAATTCCAGAAACGATTACTGTAAAAGATTTAGCAGCAGAAATGAAGAAAACAACAGCAGAGGTAATTAAAAAATTGCTTGGTTATGGAATTATGGCTACAATAAATCAAGAATTAGACTTTGATACTGCATTTTTAGTTGCAGGGGAATTCGGAATAACTGCCAAAAAGAAAGAGACAGTTACTGAAGAAGATATATTATTTGACGAGTCAGAGGATAAAGAGGAGGATTTAGTAACAAGACCACC
>CALXSO010000080.1 GCA_944391155.1 uncultured Clostridia bacterium | reverse complement strand
TTATTTAATAAAATTATATCATTGTTAAAATAAATATCAAATAAATTTTAAAAATATTTATTACAATATGTTGATTCTAAAATTGATTTTATATATGAATTCAAATGGTTGATATATAAATATTTTTTCTATGATAGAATTAGTACTTTTTGATACTAACTATTTATTATATAAATCTTTTGAATTAATATTCTTGTGTTAGTTTTAATTGTATCTGCATTTTCCTTTTGATATAAGCTTAATAGTTATTTTCTGTTTCTTTAGAACTAGTATATATTATACTCTTACATTATGTCTATATTGTGAATTTCTCAAAAAAATATGTTTTAGAATTGTTTATTTTTGTTAATTGATTATATGTAAATATCTACATATTCAAATGGATAAGTTCGATTTCCTTTCGAATATTAAATCTTAAATATTTATTTTCACTTTATTCTGCATAATTAAAGTCATTAATTTGATTATATAATAATGTAGCGAAACTACATCAGCATGGCTTACGAGGGGCCTTCTATAGGTAACCTTTCTTGTTGTATACGGAAAAATCCACATATGGTCATGATAAAAGCTGATGTTTCTTTTGAAAATAAAATCTTAGAGATTCATTTTCACTTTAAGCCTGCGTAACTTAAAGTTTCATATTGTTTACTATACAATAAATAAATAAGACTTTTTGAAGCAATAAATATACTTCAAAAAGCCTTTATTTTATTGACAATTGATTTTAATTGCTATGATTAATAAAAACAGTCTTTGTATCATATGCAGTTTTTACATTTTCTTCTTTCAAAATTTGTAGAATTTTATAATTGACTTTTTCTTTTTCCTCTAAGTAGCTCATATAGTCTACAGAATCTGTATAACTACAGATAAGTAGGTTGATTCCGTTGTCTCCAATAGTATCAAATTTAACAATTATACTATCATCTATTATATTGTCATGTCTTTTTAACATACATGAAATTCTTTGTTGTACAGTATTTAATTTGTCTAATGGTGTGTCTAAATCTAAAGTTAATGTGAATCTATATCTTCTACTTTCCATTTTACTCCAATTAATAACTGAAGAGTCTGAAATTGTTGCATTTGGTACGTTTACTACTGAATTTTCAAAAGTCCTTATTCTAGTACTTCTAAATGTTATATCTTCAACTGTCCCTTCATATTCTCCCATCTGTATCCAATCACCAACATTAAATGGTTTGTCTAAAAATATTACTAATCCTCCAAATAAATTTTTGGCTGTATCTTGTGCTGCAAGTGTAATTATAACTCCTCCTAAGCCTAATCCTGCAATAATTCCGTTTAAATTAACTCCTAATAAACTTATGACAATTATAATTGCTATAATGTATATTAGAACTCTACATACTTTTAAAATAAAGTTTAATGTTGTTTCTTCTATAGGTTTTTTACTTTTTGATACTACTTTTTTTATTAATACAGATTCTGTTGTAAAACTTTTTGATAATCCAATTGAAAATGCTATTACACTTACAATTTTAAAAATCATTGTTACTAATTGCATAACTGCATCTGAAAATTGTAGTGGCTTTTTTAAGAATAAGAATGCAGAATAAATTCCTAATATCGTAATAAATATTTTTAATGGATTGTAGAAAGCACTATGTTTTATATCTTTTTTGTGCTTTGTATCCCATTTAAATAATTTAATTATAAAATAAGAAATTGAGCCACTAAATATTTTAAATACTATTATAATACAGATTGCAATGGCTATATCTATTATTCTTTCTACAGTCAAAAATTCTATTAACTCTATTATTTGTTGCATATATTCACCCTCTAATTATCCCATATAATCTCTTAATTTTTTACTTCTGCTTGGATGTCTTAATTTTCTTAATGCTTTTGCTTCTATTTGTCTTATTCTTTCTCTTGTTACATTGAATTGGCTTCCTACTTCTTCTAGAGTTCTTGATTTTCCATCTTCTAATCCAAATCTCAATTTTAAGACTTTAGCTTCTCTTGGTGTTAATGTACTCATTACTTCTTCTAATTGTTCTTTTAAAAGAGTATATGATGCTGCATCATGTGGTGCAGGGCTGTCTTCATCTTGAATAAAATCTCCTAGATGACTATCGTCTTCTTCTCCTATTGGTGTTTCTAGAGATACTGGATCTTGTGCTATTTTTTGTATTTCTGCTACTTTTTCAACTGAAATTTCCATTTCTGCTGCAATTTCTTCTGGGGTTGGCTCTCTTCCTAATTGTTGTAATAAATGTCTTGATGTACGAATTAATTTATTTATTGTTTCTACCATATGAACTGGTATTCTTATAGTTCTTGCTTGATCTGCTATTGCTCTTGTTATAGCTTGTCTAATCCACCAAGTAGCATATGTGCTGAATTTAAATCCTTTTGTATAGTCAAATTTTTCAACTGCTTTTATAAGTCCCATATTTCCTTCTTGTATTAGATCTAAGAATAACATTCCTCTTCCAACATATTTTTTAGCTATGCTTACTACTAATCTTAAATTTGATTCTGCTAATTTTTTCTTTGCATCTTCATCTCCTTCTAAGATTTTTTTTGCTAAATCTAATTCTTCTTCAAATGTTAGAAGTGGTATCTTTCCTATTTCTCTTAGATACATTCTTACTGGATCATCTACATTTACTCCATCATAACTTGTATCTGTGATTTCATCTAGCTTTAAATTTTCTACTTCTTTTAAATCTTCTATATCTGGCTCTTCATCAAAATCATCTGGTAATAGGTCAACTCCTATTTCTTCAAATGCGTCAAATACTGAATCGATTTGATCTGGACTTACATCATTTAGTTGATTTGCTAAATCACCATATGTTATTTTTCCTTTTTCTTTTGCTTGTTTTAATAAATTTTTAACTTTTTCTTGTTTTATTTTTTCTTTTTGTGGATCTTTTTCTCCTTCTTTCTCTTCTTCTTTTTGTTCAATTTCTGCTAATTCTTTAATTTCTTCTTTTAGTTCTTCTACTGTTTCTTGTTTTTTTGGCTTTTTTGTTTGTTTTTTTATTTCTTTATTTTCTGTATTTTCATTTTTACTTGCCATATTTTCACCCCTATCTTAGTTTTGCTAATTGAATTATAATATCACTTAGCTCTTTTTCTAATTTTTTCTTTTCACTTATTTCTTCTACTGTATCTAATAATTTTAAAATTTCTAATTTTCTATCGTTTAATTTGTCTTTTTGATAGCTTTGTATAATGTCATCTATTGCTTTTTCCATATCTTCAAAGCCATAATCTATTGACATTATTTCTGTTATATGATTTTGCTCTTCTTCTGTCATATTATCTAAAATACTGTTTATATTACTATTTCCTTTTTCTAGTTCTTCATACAATTTCTTCGCAATTTCTTTATTTAAATTGTATTTAAAATCTTCTGCTGAAATATTCTGTTTAATTATTTGATAAAAATTTTCATTTCCCATTAATAGTATAGATAATATTGTATTTTCTCTTTTTTTTAAAGCTTCACTAACTTCTGTCTCCTCATTTTTTTTATGTAATACAGTTGGTTTTTGTTTTTCTAATACTTTTTCGTCTTTCTTATTTGAATATGTGAGTTTATTTACTTCAGCGTATATTGCTTCTTTTGAAATTTCATATTCTTTTGCAATTTTTTCTATGTATATTTCTCTTTCCATAGTATTATCAATTTTAGATATTATTTCTGCGATTTCATTTAAAATTTTTATTTTGTCATTTATGTTTTCTAAGTTTAAATTTCGTTTTAATATTTTAACTTTGAATTCTACTACTGAAAGTGCTTTGTCTACTAAGTTTAGAAATCTCGCATTACCAAATTTGATAATAAATTCATCTGGATCTTTCGCCCCATCCATTTGCAATATTCTTATGTCACATCCCATATGTTGTAAAATTTCTAATGCTCTCATTTTTGCTGTTAATCCTGCCTCATCAGAATCAAAGCTTAATATTATTTGTTCTGAATTTTTTCTCAATAACCAACCTTGTTGCTCTGTTAATGCTGTTCCTAATGGTGCAACTACATTTGTTATTCCTCTTTGATGTAGTGATATAACATCCATATATCCTTCAACTATAAGTATTTTCTTTAAATCTCCCTTTTTTGCAACATTAAGTCCAAATAGATTTCTTCCTTTGCTATATACTATGTTTTCTGGTGAATTAATGTATTTAGGTTTTGAGTCATCTAAGACTCTGCCACCAAAAGCAATTACTCTTCCTCTAACATCACAAATTGGGAACATTAATCTATTGCGATATCTGTCTATATATTGACCTCTTTCGTTTTTGTTCACTAATCCTGATTCTAATATTTCTTTTTCTTGAAATCCTTGCTTTTTTAGTTCTTGATATAATTCATCAAATTTTCCAGAAAAACCAATTTGAAATGACTTTAATGTTTCATTTGATAGCTTTCTTTTTTTTACATATTCTTGTGCTATCTTTGCAGTTGGCAGATATAAATTTTTGTGATAAAAATCGGCTGTAAATTCATTTACTTTATATACTTTTGCTTTTAACTCCTCTTTGGCACTATCTCCATTGTTTTCTAATGTAGGAAGTACTATGTTTGCTCTTTCTGCTAACATTTGTACTGCTTCTATAAAATTTATGCCTTCAATTTTCATTAAAAAAGTAAATACATTTCCTCCTACTCCACAGCCAAAACAGTGAAATATTTGTTTATCTGGTGATACAGAAAAAGAGGGTGATTTTTCATTGTGAAATGGACAAAGTCCAAAAAAATTTCTTCCGCTTCGCTTTAGGCGAACATATTGTGATATTACATCTACTATATCATTACTCTGTCTAATTTCATCTATTATTTCATCACTATATCTTGCCATTTTTCCTCACTTTCTTTTAAAATATTTCCACTTTTTATCCATAGTTATATTATTCGACGTATT
This sequence comes from uncultured Clostridia bacterium, assembly GCA_944391155.1. GTDB lineage: Bacteria > Bacillota > Clostridia > TANB77 > CAG-508 > CAG-269. Next base: position 7,141 of record CALXSO010000080.1, on the reverse strand, counting down.
TTACATAAATCCTTCCTATAAATTTAATTTTTTTCTTTTAAACTTTATAAATAAATTTTTGAATATTGTTTTAATTATTTAGTAACATCATCTTTTTATCTAGTTTTTGTACTATTTTTGCACATGATACTAATTCTTTTGATGTTGCATTTGTTACTTTTTCTTTTGATTTGTATTTTAATTTATGCTCTAGGCTTGCCCAAAAATCCATTGCCATAGTTCTTATTTGTATTTCTACCTTTACATACATAAATTTTGAAGATAGTGATACAGGAACTTCTGCAATTATATGATAGCTAGAATATCCACTTTTTTTAGGATTATTTACATAGTCCTTTTCTTTTAATATATGTATGCCTGGTATATTTTTTATGAATTCTTTAATTGAAAAAATATCTTTTTTTAAAGGGCATACTACCCTAATTCCTGCTATATCATTAATTTCATTAATCATATCTCTATATTGTAGTCTTAAGTTCTTCTTCTTCATTTTGGCTTCTATGCTTTCTGGCTTTTTTATTCTATAGTTAATATGATCAATTAATTCATAATTGTATAATACTTTAAATTCATCTTGCATAATTTCTAATTTATTTTTTATTTCTTTAATAGCAACTGAATATATGAACATTATTTTTTCAAAATTTTTACTATGTATGTCCACTTTGTCATCTACTGCTAAAAAATTTTCCATTTTTATTAATTCAGTGCTTCCTTTTAGTTTTTTCTTCATTCTTTCACCTCATTATAATAAGCTTAATAAATTTAAATTTTCTATTAAGAATTACTATTTTTAGTATATGCACATTGTAATTATATATTGTTATCAAAAAACATTTTTAATGTGTTTTTTGTGTGAAATTTTTCGAATTTTTATATACTGCATTAAATACTTTTTTATTTTGAATTTTTTTAATTTTTTAAATTGCAAAAAAATAAAAGATATTGTATTGAATTTTTTTCAAAAATATCCTCTATATTTTATATAAATTCTTTTTTCTTGTTTGTTTTCTGGATATCTTTTAATTCAATTATATCTTTTATTTTTTATATTTAAATCATTAGTTATTTTTTTATTGAACTCTCAGCAGTATAAAACTTAAAGGTAATTAATATATTTTATTGTCTTTCTTCATCAACTTTTGCTTCTTTTTTATCTGTGTCTTTTTCTTCTGATTTTTTCAAAAATTGAGATAATTCTTTGTCTAATGCTTGTGTCATTATCGCTATACATGTATCTCTATATTCTTTTGGCATTGATGCTAGTTTTTTTAGTAAGCTTTCTGATTCTATTACTGTATTATATAGTCTGTTATCTTGCTCTGCTAATTGCATACCAAAATTACAGATTTGATCTCTTTTTTGCCTTGGTAAATCAATAATTTTACTTTCAAATTGTTTTATTTTTATATCATCAATTTCTTTTCCTGCCATTTTAGATATTATTATCTTTATTTGTGTTTTTGTTAATGGTTGTCCATATTCTTTTTCTATCTCTTTTATAAATTCATTTTGCTCTTTTACTGATTGTTGTCTCATTCTTTTTGATCCTGGAATAATCCATAAACCAGTTTTTAAATATGAACTAATAATATTACTTGCTAGATATTCTTCTATTTCTTTTTTTGCTCTTAATTTTAAATCTTGTGCTTTTTGTTTTCTTTCAAATTGATTATTTTTTCCTTCTTTATTTTCCTTTTTACTTGCATCTTTTTTTAAGTTTTCTTTTCTATTTTGCTCTTTTTTCTTGTTTTCTTTTTTGTTATTTGTATTTTCTCTTTTTAAAAATTCATCTTCTATTGAGTCATCTAAATATTCTGCATATATATCTTCTATTGGCTTTATATTTGTCATTTGATACCACATTACACTATTAAATCTTATATAATTATCTACTATTTTTTTAGCTAAAATTTGATTAATTAGTGTATTTATTTTATCATTTGTTCTGTCTGCATTTAAATTGTTCACTTTTGCAACTAATTCACCATCTGGAAAATTTTCGCATTCCTTATATATTTTTTGTAACTGTTCTAAATCTTCTTCTATTTTTTTATTTTCTTCTTCTGTTTTTATCTTTTCTAATGCTTCTTTTTTTACTTTTTCATCACTAATTCCTTCTGCTAATATGGTTTTATGTTCTAATGGAATATCTTCATTTTCGAATATAATTTCACCTAACTTTTTGTCTGAAGCAACTTCTGCTGTTGCTTCAACTAGAGTTTCCGGATGTTCTTCTTTTTCTGTTGCAATAACTACTAAATCTTCTGCTATTTCATTAACTGGAACTGCTGTATTTTCTTTTAATTCATTCAAAACATCCTTTAATGTTTCGTCTATTATTCTTCTTTCATTCGGATCTGTTACTCTCTCGTTTATTATTTCTGCAACTGTTTTTAGTGCTTGCCTTTTTCCTTGTTCCTGTACTGCTTCTTTATATTCTCCTTCTATTTCTTTTGCTACTGTTTTGATTTCTTCTTGTTTCTTTTCTTTGTCTATTTCTTGCTTTCCTGTAATTGTTTCTCGTAATTCTTTAAATTTATCTAAAACTCCCATTGTTTTTCCCTCCTGTCGTTCTTTTTTTATTTTACATATTATTTTCCATAATAACTATCTAATAATATTTGTTTTATTTCAGATACTAATGGCACTCTTGGATTTGCTGTTGTACATTGATCTTCAAATGCTCTATCTGCTAGCATATCTACTTTTGCTAAAAATTCTTGCTCGTCTATTCCTGCTTCTTTAAATGATTTTGGTATGTTCATATGTTCATTCATTTCTTTTATTTTTTCAATTAAACTGTTTATTCCTTCTTCTTTCGTTTCTGCTTTTAATCCTACTTTTTTTGCCATTTGATAGTATTTTTCATCTGCAATAAAATATTCATATTTTGGGAATGATACAAATTTTGTTGGTTTCGTACTATTGTATTTTATTACATATGGTAAAAGTATGGCATTTATTCTTCCGTGTGGTAAATGAAATTCTGCTCCTATTTTATGTGCAATTGAATGATTTACTCCTAAAAATGCGTTTGTGAATGCCATTCCTGCAATTGTACTTGCATTATGCATTTTTTCACGTGCTAGTTTGTTTGCTCCGTCATCATAAGCTTTTTCTAAATATTCTAGCACTATTTCTACTGCTTTTTCTGCTAGTCCATCTGTATAATCTGATGCCATATTTGAAACATATGCTTCTAAAGCATGTGTTAAAACATCCATTCCAGTGTCTGCTGTTACTGATTTTGGCAAGCTCATTACTAAGTCTGGGTCTACAATTGCTACATCAGGTGTTAGCTCATAATCTGCTAAAGGATATTTTTTATTTTTTTCTTTATCTGTTATAACTGCAAATGATGTAACTTCTGAACCTGTACCTGATGTTGTAGGTATTGCTACCATTTTACATTTTGTTCCTAGTTTAGGAAATTTATATGTCCTTTTACGTATGTCCATAAATTTTAGTTTTAGTCCTTCTGCATCAGCTTCAGGATGTTCATAAAATAACCACATTCCTTTTGCAGCATCTATTGGACTTCCTCCTCCTAATGCAATTATTACATCTGGTCTGAAGTTTTTCATAGCTTCTACACCTTTCATTATTGTGTCAAATGATGGATCTGATTCTACTTCATCAAATATTTCTGAATGAACATATTTTATTCTATTTCTTAAATGATATAATATTTTATCTACATATCCTAGTTTAACCATTCCTGGGTCTGTTACTATAAATGCTCTTTCAATATCATGCATTTTTTCTAGATAAGCAATTGATCCTGCTTCAAAATATATTTTTTCTGGAACTTTAAACCACTGCATATTTACCCTCCTATTTGCAACTCTTTTTATATTTATTAAATTTACTGAAGATACATTTGCTGTAGTTGAATTTCCACCAAATGAACCACATCCAAGGGTTAGTGATGGCATATTTGTGTTATATATATCTCCGATTGCTCCATGTGTTGATGGTGAATTTACAATGATTCTTCCAGCTTTCATTTTTTCTGAAAATCTAAGAATTGCATCCTTATCTTCTGAATGTATAACTGCTGAGTGACCCATTCCTCCAAATTCTATTAATCTTTCTGCTATGTCTAATCCTTCGTCTTCATTATTTGAAATATAGTATGTTAAAACTGGACTTAATTTTTCTTTTGAAAATGGATACTCTGCTCCAACTCCTGTTTCTGGTACTACAATTACTTTTGTTTCTTTTGGAATTTCAAATCCTGCTTCTTCTGCTATTTTATATGGATATTGTCCTGGTACATGTGATTTGATTTTATAACCATTTTCTTCTGTATAGTCAAACATACTTTTAGCTAATTTTTCTTTTTCCTCTTCATTTACAAAATAGCATCCTGCTTCTTTCATTAGTTTCTCAAATTCACTTGCTATGTCTTTATCTACTATTGCTGCTTGCTCTGATGCACAAATCATTCCATTGTCAAATGATTTAGACATTACTAAGTCATTTACTGATGTTTTTAATTTTGCTGTTTTATCTATATAACATGGTACATTTCCTGGTCCTACTCCTAACGCTGGCTTTCCACAAGAATATGCAGAACGTACCATTCCTGTTCCTCCTGTTGCCAATATTAAATTTACATCAGGATGATTCATTAATGTTTTTGTAGCTAGTACTGATGGTTTTTCAATCCATAAGATACAATTTTCTGGTGCTCCCGCAGCTACTGCTGCATCTCTTAATATTTTTGCTGCTGTTGAACTACATTTTTGTGCTGATGGATGAAATCCAAATATGATAACATTTCTTGTTTTAGCTGCTATTATTGATTTAAACATTGTTGTTGATGTTGGATTTGTAACAGGTGTTACTCCTGCTATTATTCCTATTGGTTCTGCAATCTCTACATAGTCTTCTTCTTCATTTTCATTTATTATTCCAACTGTTTTTTCGTATTTTATACTATGATATATATATTCTGTTGCAAACATGTTTTTTGTGATTTTGTCTTCATATATTCCTCTATTGGTTTCTTCTACTGCTAACTTTGCAAGTTCCATATGATGTTCTAATCCTGCCATTGACATGGCTTTTATTATGTTGTTCACTTGCTCTTGTGTTAAATCAAGATATTGTTCTGCTGCAATTTTTGCTTTTTTTACTAATTCATCTATCATTTCTTTTACTTCTTGTTCTTCTTGATTTTGATTTTCGTTTGACATAAGTATCCCTCCTTATATTTATTATACCCTCATTATATAAATTCAAGCTAATTTGTCAATAGATTTTTTGTAAGTTTCCTGTTTACCAGTTACATTTTGTTTACAATTCACATCTAATCTGTAGAAGATTTTAAAAGATTGATATATAATTCTTTGCCGGAGTTTTACATCAATGCTTAAGTTTTTGGCAAATTATATTTATATATCAATCTTTTGATTTTTTTATTTTATATTATAACTAATTGTATCTATTGTTTAATTTTTTTTATCAAAAATTGGATATGAATTTTCTCCAATTTTCCAGTCATACCATTCTTTAGTTGGGTTATTTATATCATTTATATTTTCATTTTTGTATTCATTTAGTTTATTTACTATGTTACTTGATTGTTCTTTATTAAATGATGTTACATATTCTGAATCTTTTCCTTCTTTGTTATTTTCTAAATAGTAACAATTAGTTAAGTTTGTAACTTCTCCACTTCCATAATAACGCAGTGTATTTATTATATTATAAACATCATCTCCTGTTATTTCTCCATAATTGCAACAATTGGTAAGATTTAATGTTCCTTCTGCCCAAGTTCCCCCTAAAATACCTGCTGCATTAGAAACTGATACAATTTCTCCAATGTTATATGAATTATAAATATTTAAAATATTTTTTGATCTAAAACTTCCTACTATTCCTCCTGCTCCAACTGCTGGATTATATGAAGAAACTTGGTTTAATGAAATTTTTCCTTCATTATAACAATTAATGATATTTAAATTAGAACTAGTAGTATTTCCTCCTCCAACAATTCCTCCTACTCCTTCATATTCACTCACATGTTCTGCTGTTATATTGCATTTATTATAGCAATTTTTAATATCTACTGTTCCATAATATGCATAATTTACAGCTACAATTCCTCCAGCTGATCCTTTTTTTGATATTAAATTACCACTAATTCCTAAATCAGATATTGTTGCATTTTCAATATAACCAAATAATCCTGCTACTGTCTCTGAATTTTCATATATATTATTTATTTCAAATCCATTTCCAAGAAAAACGCCTGAAAAACTATAAGTTTTATTAATTCCTATAGGAGTAAATCCGATACAGTTTTCATTATTTTTTATAAGTTCTGTTTTTATATTATCTGTTATACCATCTTTATTTAAATCTCCATATTTAGTTGTTTTATAATCATTGTATGAAAATATTGACTTAAAATCTAAGCTTCTTGTTAAAATCACATAACTATCTTTAAAATCAAAACTATCTATCTCTAAATTCTCATCTCCGCCATTATTCATTATTGAAAATGCTACTAAATCTTCTATGCAGTTTATTTTAAAAGGTTTTTCTTTGCTTCCATCGCATTTTTCCCCTTTTGTTAAGTCTCCTGCATATTCATCTTCTATTGTTTTTATAGGCTCTGATACATTTCCGTTTTTATCAATTTCATAATATCTATTACTTTCTTCAAACTTTACAACTAAATTTTCTTCATTTTCTATTACTTCTGTTTTTCCTTCTCCTGCTTCTTCATCTAATTTGTTCTCTAAGTTTTCTTTTTTTATATTTCCTCTTGAATCCTGTGCCATTGATTGTACTGTTGCTTTTTCTAAAATTTCTTTTTCATTTGCTATTTCTGTCCCTTGTTTTGCTTGTCCTGCATTTTTTATTAGTCCGTTTTTTCCTGTTAATCCAACTATTGATATCCCTGCTATTATTAATAATATTATTATTGTAATTATTAGTGCAAGTAATGTTATTCCTCTTGTATTTTTTATCCTAAATCCTTTTAATCTTCTCATTTCTAAGATTTTCCTCCTTCTTTTGTTTTTTTTAAGTAAGATACTTAAAGAATTTTTGGAAAATCTAGATATGGTTATTTTTGTAAGAGTTATTTGCTTTCGTTGTATAATATAAAATTTATTGTTCT
>CALXSO010000079.1 GCA_944391155.1 uncultured Clostridia bacterium | reverse complement strand
TAATACTGCTCTTGGTTGGACAATATTTGGTGTGATTTGGCTAATTGCGATTATAGGTATTACTTTAAATTCAATAGATATAAAAAAATTTAAAGTATTTTCAATGATATGTTATTTAGGTATGGGAATGTGTATTATATTTACAGCAAATTTATTACCTAAATTATTGGGAAATGTAGGATTAGGTTTATTATTAGCAGGAGGAATAGCATATTCGCTAGGAGCGATATTATATGGATTAGGAAAGAAACATAAATGGATGCATTCTATATTTCATATGTTTATTTTAGCACGGTAGCATATTACAATTTTTTTGTATTCTATTATATGTAATGTAATTTTTAAAATCTATTATTATAAATAATTAAAAGATAATAGATTTATAATGTTAAAATATACTTTTAAAATATTCTATGCTTTGTAAAACAAAAAATTTAATGCTATCTATAGTAATAATTATAAATAAAAATTTATTGATATAAAGTGGAAGGAATAAATATGCAAATAAAAACAATGTACAATAAATATTATAAAATTAAAAGAAGAAGTTATAGTGAAATGCTATATAAAATAATAATAATATTCATGATATTTATGTGTATTAGTACTTTTTACTATATACAAGCTAATGAAAATGGTATAAACAATTATGAAATGAATAACATATCTCAAGAAGTTAGCAATGAAAATTTGAAGAATTATACTTTAGAAGACCCTGGTATGTATATAAAAATAGATGCTAACATGATTGAAATTGTATCAAGTATTGAAAATAATGATGAAAAAATTAATTCAATAGAAAACAAAGAGCAATATAAAGAATATTTTCAAAAAAGTGGAATTGTATTAGATGCTGTAAATAGCATAGGAGAAAGTAATGATAAAGAAACAATAGTTGTGAAATCTAATAATGTAGCTTATCAAACAATGCCAAATTTAAATCAATTTATAGAAGAAGATTTGAACAATTATTATGAACAATTTATAGAATCAATAAAAAGTCAAGCAGAAAAAACACAGATAGAAATACAAAATGAAGAAATTTATAAAACTCAGAATGGAAATACATACTTTCATATAATATCACAGGGAAATGTTGATGGTAAATCTACGAAACTTTCAACTTATTATACTATAATGAATCAAAGATTAGTAACTATAGGTTTTAGATATTTTAATACGGAAATTGATTCAAATGAAAATATAATTATAGAAGGAATAACTTTTGAGAATTTACCAAGAGATAATAGTTATCAAGAGCAAATGAATAAAATTGTAGTAAATGCTATTACAATATTTGTTATATTTTTAATTGTTTTTTTATTAATTCGAAGAAAAGATGCTAAAAAAATATCTTCTGAAATAAAAAATAAAGAATTAAAAAGTTATTTAAAATTTGGAGGAATTTTATGTTTAATGTGGATTATGATGATATATCAGGTATATCTAAGAGCATTAGATATAAGTACACTTCTACAGTTAGATGGATTATTAGCATATAAAATAATAATGTCAATTGAATGTATTTTAGCAATTGCAATAAATCTATATATAGCAATAAAGATTTTAATAAGAAAAAAACAAAGTGTTAAAAATATACAATTTGGATTAGTAATAAATGCAATTATAATATTAATTGCAAGTTTAACAAGAATTATATCTATGATTATATTACAAAAAGAACTACCAGATATGGAATATTTTCAACAAGAATTCTCAATTTTAATGTATAATGTTATATATACAGCAATATGGATTCTTTATATGAATTTTTCACAAAGAGTAAAGATATATTATTATGAACAAGAACAAATACATTATTACAAAATAAATGAAATAATAGAAAAGGTAAAAAAATTTCGTAATAAAAAGAAAAATTTAAAAAATTTGAAAGACAAAAAAGAGAAATAATAATTAATAATATATAGAAGGAGAGTGAAAAATGCAAAGCAAGAGAAAAAAATTAAAAAATAGTTTTAAATATGCTTTTGTAGGAATAGTGACAGCATTAAAAAAAGAGCAAAACATGAAAATACATTTCACGATTGCGATTTTAGTAATTCTTGCTGGAATTTTATTAAAAATAACTGCATTAGAATGGATAATTTGCTTAATTTTAATAGGAATAGTTATATCATTAGAATTAGTTAATACAGCAATAGAACAAGTTGTTGATATAGCAATGCCGGAAATAAACGAAAAAGCAAAGATAGCAAAAGATGTGGCAGCAGGAGCAGTTTTAGTGGTTGCTATAATGTCTGCTATTGTAGGTTTTATAATTTTTATTCCAAAAATCTTTTAAAAGCTTTGTATATATCAATGAAAACTATTTTAAAAGTTATATATCAGAAGTTAAAAGTAAATTTAATAAGCATTTATAAAAATTAAACTTTAAAAAGGAAAATAGCAAAAATGGAAAAAGAAAAAAAGTCAAAGATTGATGTTTTAGAATCTAGTAAAAGTCTAGAAAAGAAAATAGAAGAAGTAAGGAAAAATGAGGAAGAAGTGAGACAAATAGAATTTTTAGAATGTAGTGGAATTCAACTAGATTCATATAATATAGAATTTTCAGATGTTGTATTTAAAAATTGTAAATATCAACATTCAAATTTTAATAAATCATCATTTGCAAATGTTATATTCGAAAATTGTGATTTTTCAAACTGTGATTTTTCTGAAACATCGTTTTTAAAAGTAAAAATAAAGAATTGTAAATTTATAGGAAATAATTTATCAGAAAGTATAATTTACGATACAGAAATAATAGAATCTAATTTTGAATATGCTAATTTATCAAATACTAAATGTAAAAATTTAATAATAAATGATAGTAATTTAAAAGCAACAAGTATAAATCAAAGTGATTTAAAAAAAATAAAATTAGATAATTCAAACTTTCAAAATGCACAGTTTTTTCAGACAAGCCTTAATAAAATAGATTTTACAAGTTGCAATATTAGTGGAATAGTAGTAGAATTAAAATGTCTAAAAGGCATGATAGTAAATGAATACCAAGCAATTGAACTTTCAAATTTATTAGGAATTATTATAAAATAATATAAAATAAAATTAATAAAGAGAAAGGAGAATTTGAATGAAGAATAAGAAAGGGATAATAATTACTATTGCTATAATTGTCATTATATTTTTAGCGATAATAGGAGTAATTATATATTTAAATACACCAAAAGAAGATGCACAACAAGTACTTATAAATTATGTGTCATTAATAAATGAAAAAAAATATGAAGAATTATATTCAAATTTATCATTGGATTCCAAAAATAATATTTCTGAAGAAGATTTTATTACTCGAAATAAAAATATTTATGAAGGGATTGATGCTGTAAATATTGAAATACAAATACAAAATGAAATAAAACAAGGTAAAACATCTGAAATCACATATAATGAAAATATGTCTACGTCAGCAGGAAATATTTCTTTTGTAAATACTGTTAATTTGGTAATAGAGAATAAGGAATATAAAATCGATTGGTCATCTTCTATGATTTTTCCAGAATTAAGAGATACTGATAAGGTACGTGTTTCAACAATACAATCATCAAGAGGAGAGATATTTGATAGAAACGGAAATAAATTAGCAGAAAATGGAAATATATCCTCAGTTGGGATAGTACCAGGAAAATTAAGTGAAAATAGAAATCAGGATATACAAAAAATATCAGAATTAACAGGAGTATCAGTAGATTATATAAATAACCAACTGTCACAATCATGGGTTGCAGATGATACTTTTGTACCAATAAAAAAAGTATCAGCATCTGAAATAGAATTAAAAGAACAACTATTACAAATTTCAGGTATACAGATAAATAATACTAATGCAAGAGTATATCCACTAGGAAATGAAGCAGCACATTTAATTGGATATGTACAAACTATTAATGCAGAAGAATTGGAAGAAAATGCAGGAAAAGGTTATAGTTCAACAAGTTTAATTGGAAAATCAGGATTAGAAGCTGCATATGAAGATAGATTAAGAGGAATAGATGGAACAGAAATATATATACAAGATGAAGAAGGAAATAAGTTAAAAACACTAGCTAAGCAAGATAAAAAAGATGGAGAAGATATAACAATTACAATAGATAGCAATTTACAAAAAGCAATTTATGAGCAAATGAAAAATGACAAAGGTTTATGGGTAGTTATGGAACCAAATACAGGAGAAATATTGGCAGCAGTTAGTACACCAACATATGATTCAAATGATTTTGTTGTAGGATTGTCAACTGATGAATGGAACACATTAAATAATGATGTTAATAAGCCATTATATAACAGATTTTTGCAAAGATATTGTCCAGGTTCAACATTTAAACCAATTACAGCTGCAATAGGATTAACAACAGGAAAAATAACAACAGATACCACATTTAATTATACAGGAAAAAGTTGGCAAAAAGACTCAAGTTGGGGAAATTACAATGTAACAACATTAACAGCATATAGTGGTGCTAAAAATGTTGCAAATGCATTATTATATTCAGACAACATATTTTTTGCACAAACAGCTTTACAAATAGGAAAAGAAACATTAGCAGAAAATTTAAAAAATATAGGATTTGGAGAAAGCTTAGAATTTCCATTAACACTTGCAAAATCTCAATATAGTTCATCAGATGATATATCAACAGAAATAAAACTAGCAGATACAGGATATGGTCAAGGGGATTTGCTAATAAATCCAATCCATATGGCTTCAATATATTCTGCTTTTGCAAATAGTGGAAATATGGTAAAACCATATATTGAATATAATGAAGGAAAAACAGAATATTATAAAGAAAATGCATTCACACAAGAAGCTGCAGAAACAGTAAAAAATGATTTAATACAAATAGTAGAGAATCCAGCAGGAACAGCACATGATATGCAAATACAAGGACTAACAATAGCAGGAAAAACAGGAACAGCAGAGTTAAAAACATCAAGTGAAGATACTGAAAGTGGAACATTAGGATGGTTTAATTGCTTTACTGTAGGACGTGATCAAGGAGATTTATTAATGGTTGGAATGGTAGAAAATACGCAAAATAATAGTGATGGTGGAAGTCATTATATTATTAGTAAAATGAAAACAATTTTGCAATAGGAATTAAAAAATGTAAATATAAGAAAGGTAGTGAAGCTACATAAGTGAGGCTCACGCGGGTCTTTTTATAGGTAACCTTTCTTGTTGTATACGGAAAAATCCACATATGGTCAAAATAAAAGTCGATTTTTCCTATACAATAAGAAAAGGTAGTGAAGCTACATAAGTGAGGCTCACGCGGGTCTTTTTATAGGTAACCTTTCTTGTTGTATACGGAAAAATCCATATAGTGTAAAGATAAAAGCCGATTTTTTCTATACAATAGGAAAGGGAGTAGAAAATACCTTTTGATATTCTAATTGAAGAACTAGAAGATTAATTAAAATATACAAAATTAAAATTAGCTCCCAAAAATAATACGAATAATATGAATTTAGTATTGACAGAATACTGAGAGTTACATATAATCAAAATTGAAAGCGTCTCTCAAAATCTCTTATAGAAGAGATTTGAGGGACGCTATTAATTTTTAAAACTAAAGAAAAAGGGAGAGATAAGGATGAGGTTATTAGAAAAGGTAAAATTAAATTTAGAAAATCGAAAGGTAAAATTCAGTGATATTACTGAGCAATGGTTAGAACAAAAAGAAAACGAGATTAAGCAATCCACATATGCGAATTATAAATATTTAATTGAGAAGTATTTAAATCCACAGTTAGAAATGTTATCTATAAAAGATTTATTAAGATATAATTACAATCAATTTATTAAAGAATTAACAAAAAATTTATCTTCAAAAACTGTAAAAGATATTTGTACAGTTCTAAAATCAATTTTAAAATTTGCGGAGAAGAAGTACAAGTGTAATTTTAATATTGAAGAAATGAGAACACCAAAATTAAATATTGAAAATGTAAAGACTTTGAGCAATAGGGAAAAAAATAAATTAGAAAAATATTGTTTAAAAAGTCAAACATTGAGAAATATTGGAATAGTAGTTTGTTTATATACAGGGTTAAGAATAGGTGAAATTTGTGCTATAAAATGGAAAAATATTGATTTGGAAAAAAAAGAAATATATGTGAAAAGTACTTTGCAACGAAGCTATGAAAAAAACGGTGAAAAAACTAAAATTATAATAGATTCTCCAAAAACAAAAAAATCAATTAGAAGTATTCCAATTTCAAATAAATTATATTTAATTTTGAGAGATTTAAAATCAAAATATAATGAGGAGGATTTTCTATTGACAGGAAATAATATTAAAGTTATTGAACCAAGGAATTATCGATATGATTTCCAAAAAACTTTAAAAGAATGTAAAATAAAACCATATAAATTTCACGTATTAAGGCATACTTTTGCAACAGATTGTATAAATGTTGGGATGGATATAAAATCATTAAGTGAAATATTAGGACATTCTAATGTAAATATTACACTTAATCGTTATGTTCATTCTTCATATAAATTAAAGAAAAAATATTTAGAAAGACTGTAAAAAGATTTTTATACTTCTTTAAGTAGATTACTTAAGGTTGTTTAATATATAATATTTTATCAATTAGAGTAGCAAAAATCAAGTTGTTTAAATATTTTTTTTAACAAATTAATATTAAGTGTTATAATTTAATATATTTCAAAAGTAATCCGTCAAAAGGGTGATATATAATTATTTCTGTCAAAAAAGCTTTAGACTTTTAAATGATTTTTTGACAGAAAATATTTATATATCAACCTTTTTGACTTCTTTATAAAATTATTTTAAATGTATAAAATTCAGTTTTTTTATAACCTTTCTAAATTTCTTTAAGTAATCTAATTAAAGAAATTTGGAAAGGAAAGATGTAATATGATATTTAAGAATTCAAAAGAAGAAAAAGGTATAACATTATTAGCATTAGCAATTATAATTATAATATTATTAATATTAGCAGGAGTAACAATAACAGGATTAACGGGAGAAAATGGAATAATTAAAAGTTCTAAAGAAGCAAAAAAAGAAACAGAGATTGCAAATGAAAAGGAAATTTTAGAAAGAGCAACAGTACAAGCAATGGCAGAAGATGTGAGAGGAGTTGTTAAACAGGAAAATTTACAGAATAAATTAGATGGAGAAACTGATAAAGAGAAAACAGAGGTATCAGATTTAGGAGATGAATTTGAAGTATTATTTAAAGAAAGTAATAGGTATTATTTAGTGGATAAAGCCGGAAATATAGGTGATGCTATACAGATAATAGAGGATAAAAGTCCTGGAGATATAACTAAAGATGAAAATGGTAATAACTTGGATGGAAGTGAAGACTCTCCATATGAAATATGGAGTATAGAGGATTTAGTAGTATTTTCAAACATGGTTGGTGGATATGGAAAAATGATTAGAGATAATAAAGTTGTGAATGTTGCAGGTGCCAATAATTTTGCTGGAAAGTATGTGAATTTAAAAAGAAGTTTAAATTTTAAATCAAAATTGTCATATGAAGATAGTCAAAGAACAGATTTTGGCGATTTAAATGGAAATAATGACGATGGTAATTTATTGATAAATGAGATGACTACTGGTTCAGGTTTCATATCAATAGGTTATTGGGAAATAGGTGCATCATTTAAAGGAACGTTTAATGGTGAGAATAATAGTATTATAAATTTATATAAGAAACCACTCTTTAAAAGCATACAAGAAGCAAAGATTGAGAATATTAAAGTTTACGGAATAGAAGGAATCGAAAATTCTGGAGGTGTAATAGAGCGTATAGAAGGTTCAAATAAAGTAATAATTAATAATGTTCATAATTTTGTTGATATATACGTAAGTACAGGTGGTGATAGAGCAGGTGGAATTGCTAATTATATTAATTTAAGTGGTGATGTAGAAATAATAAATTGTAGTAATCATGGGAATATAAATGGATATTCTGGTTTTGGAGCTGGAGGAATAATTGGATATATTACTGCTGGTGGTAAATTACATATAGTTAATTCATATAATGTGGGAAATATAAATACAGGAGCAGGGGTTTCATATTTTGGTGCTGGTGGACTGGTGGGATTAATTCATTCTTCAACATCTAATATTGAAATTAATAATTGCTATAATATGGGAAATATCTCTGGAAAAGCAGTGTATAAAGGGAATCTTATAGGTAATACAGGTGCTGAAAAAACAACGATATTTAATTGCTATACTGTAAATAATGAAAATTTAGAAACAGTTGGTGCTGGAACATATACAGGAACAGCCAAAATTATGACATTAGAAGAAATAAAATCGCAAGAGTTCATAAATGTATTAAATGGTAATATAATGGATGTAGAAAATTGGAATAGATGGTATTTAAATGAGAATGGTGAACCAAGTTGTGAAATAAATAGTGAAACTACATAGTAAAAGATTATTAAAATTAGTTTATGTATATATTAATGAATATAAAATATTAAAAATAATTATAAAATTCTTTAAGTATTTAACTTAAAGAGTTTTTATTTTAATAGATTTTATCAATAAATAATTGTAAAATCAAGTAATCTTTAAAAATTTTTAAAGCATAAAAATTCAATGAATAGTTATAAAAAATTTTAATAATAATTAAATAAAGAAGTATTTTTTAACACTTATTGGGATAAACTAAAATTCTTTAAGTTAAATACTTGAAGAAACAGAAAGGAAGATGAAAAATGTTAAAAAATGCAAATATTAAAGAAGAAAAAGGAATAACATTGTTAGCGTTAATAGTTACAATAATAATATTGCTAATATTAGCAGGTATAACAATTTCAGCATTGACAGGAGAAAATGGAATAATAAAAAGTTCTGAAGAAGCTAAAGATCAGACAGAAATTGCAAATGAAAGAGAGATTTTAGAAAAAGCAATATTGCAATCAATGGCAGAAGATGCAAGAGGAAATCTTAAGAAGGAAACTCTTCAGAAAAGATTGGATGAAGAAACAGGAGAAGAAAAAACAGAAGTAGAGGATGTAGGTGAAGATTTTGAAGTATTATTTATAGATACTAATAGGTATTATACAGTAGGAAAGGATGGGATTTTGGGAGAAACGCAAGAAATAGTAGTAGATAAAAATCCAGGTGATATAACAAAAGATAGTGAGGGAAATAGTCTGGATGGGAGTGAAGAACATCCATATGAAATTTGCTGTATTGAAGATTTAATAGTTTTTTCGAATATTGTTAATGGTATTGGTGTGAAATTTGAAAATAACGAAGTTGTTCAAATAGATTCTTCAGACTCTCTTTCTGGAAAATATGTTATTTTAAAAAGAAATCTTAATTTTAAATCAAAGTTTTCTTATAACAATTTTGAAAGGACAGATTTTGGTGATATAAACGGAGATTCAGAAGATGGAAATGTATTGATGCATGAAATGATATCTGGAATGGGCTTTAGACCAATAGGGCTAGGTAATACGCGATATTTTAGTGGAGTTTTTGATGGGAATAATAAAAAAATTGATAACATATACATAAATTATGAAAATGATTCTGTGTTAGATGGATATGGTATTGGAAGATCTATAGGACTATTTGGAAGAGGAAATAATACTACTACGACAATTAAAAACTTAGAGATTTCTGGAGAGATTAAAAGTAAAGGACATACTGGTGGAATAATTGGGTATGCTGCAAAACGTATAGAAAATTGTATAAATAATGCAAATATTAAAGGATATAATATGGCAGGGGGAATAATTGGATTTAACAATGTAGAAATAGAAAAATGTGAAAATAATGGAACTGTAGAAGTTACCGGAATTGTTTGGGGTTATGGAGGTGCAGGTGGAATTTCAGGATGCAATACAAATAGTATAAAGGATTGTACAAATAGAGGAGAAATTATTGGACGTGTAAGTGGAGGTATTGTAGGGGCAACAATGAATAATGCGTTGATAGATAATTGTATAAATCTTGGTATAGCATCTTCTGGGATATGTGATCTGCAAAGAGCAGATAAATTAGAAATTTTGAATTGTTATAATCTAGGAGAATGTAAAAATTCTGGAATTATAGGAAATGTGAGTGGTGAAGATAATTATCAAGAATACGAATTGATAATTAGTAATTCATATAATTTAGGAAAAATAGAAAATGCAGGAATTATAAATATGATGGAATGTATAGCAAAGACAATAAAAGTAAATATTGAGAATGTATATAATTCAGGTGAATGTATGTCAAGTATAATAAAGACAATATATAGGAACCCAATAATAACCATAAATAATGTATATTATAATCCAGCAGTTTCGCAGGAAGTTGGTGCGGTTACAGAAGGAATAAAAGAAATAGATGAGGTTAAAATTAAAGATTCTTCTTTTGTAGATATTCTTAATAATAATAGAGGAAACAATTTAGCATGGAAGAAATGGAAGCAAGGAGAAGATGGATATCCAACATTTGAATAAAAATGTGAATTTTTTATGAAAATACTTGATTTATTTTTAATAGTAGTATTTAATAATAAAGATTAATAAAAGATTAATAAAAGATTAATAAAAGTTTAATAGAGGAGTGTATAAAAGAGTGTCTTGTAAAGAAGTTTTGCAAGAGCACTAAAAAGATTTAAGGACCGTCCCCAGAATCCCTGCATTTAGGGATTTTAAGGACCGTCCCTAAATCCCTAAGGAGGAGAGAAATGTTACAATTAAAAAATATTACTAAAGATTATATATCAGGAGATTCTGTGGTTCACGCATTAAAGGGTGTTTCAATTAATTTTAGAAAAAATGAATTTGTATCAATTTTGGGGCAAAGTGGTTGTGGAAAGACTACATTATTAAATATTGTGGGAGGATTGGATAGATACACGTCAGGTGATTTGATTATAAATGGAAAGTCTACTAAGGAATTTAAAGATAGAGATTGGGATGCATATCGTAATTATTCTATTGGTTTTGTTTTTCAAAGTTATAATTTAATACCACATCAAACTATATTGTCAAATGTGGAACTGGCTTTGACAATATCAGGGGTTTCTAAAAAGGAAAGAAAGGCTAGAGAAATAAAGGCTTTAGAAGATGTTGGATTAAAAGAACAAATACACAAAAAGCCTAATCAGTTGTCAGGTGGACAAATGCAAAGGGTAGCAATTGCAAGGGCTTTGGTTAATAATCCTGATATAATTTTAGCTGATGAACCAACAGGGGCTTTAGATACAAAGACTAGTGTTCAGATAATGGAGATATTGAAAAAAATATCAAAGGATAAACTTATAATAATGGTAACACATAATGCAGAATTGGCAGAAAAATATTCGAGTAGGATTATTAAAATTTTGGATGGTGTAATAACAGATGATTCTAATCCATTTGAACAAGAGAATAAGTCTGAAGTTGATGGAGTTAAAAGAAGGACTTCAATGAAATTTTTTACTGCTTTTAGATTAAGTTTAAATAATTTAATGACTAAAAAAGGAAGAACAATTTTGACTTCTTTTGCTGGAAGTATAGGAATAATTGGAATTGCATTGATTCTTTCAATATCAAATGGTGTACAAAATTATATTAATAAAGTGGAAGAAGAAACTCTTTCTTCATATCCGATAACTATTCAGGAATCAACAGTAGATATGACAAGTATGATTGAAAATATAATGGGAGAAGGTTCTGATGATAATGAAGATAAAGAGGATGGAAGAGTTTATTCAACAGATGTAATGGATGAAATGCTTACAACTTTATCAAGTAAAATGGAAAGTAATAATTTAAAAGAATTAAAAAATTACATTGAATCAACTGAAAATGATATTAAAAATTCTAGTAATGCTATCCAATATAATTATAATCTGAATTTAAATTTATATAAAGAAGATACTAGTAATGGGGTAGTTAAGGTTAATCCTAGTACTGTAATGAATGCTTTAGGTATGGGAGAAATGATAGAGGCACAACAAAATTCGTCTTTGAATAATATGTTTGGAACGAGTTCAATGAGTATGTCAAATACTGATGTATGGCAGGAAATGTTAGATAATGAAGAATTATTACATTCACAATATGATGTTGTAGCAGGTACTTGGCCAAAGGCGTATAATGAAGTTGTTTTAATTGTTAATGAAGATAATGAAATAAGTGATTATACTCTTTATACTTTGGGATTAAAAGATCAGAAAGAATTAGAAGAAAAGTGGAAAGCAATAGAAAATGGAGAGCAAGTAGAAAAGTCTTCTGAAATATCATATTCTTATGATGAATTGCTAAATTTGTCTTTTAAACTTATATTGAATTCAGATTATTATCAAAAACAAAATAATTTATGGATTGATAAAAGTGAAGATGAAGAATATATGAAAGATAAAATACAGAATGCTGAAACTATAAAAGTTGTTGGTATAATAAAACAAAATGAACAAAGTGTGGCAGCTGGAATGAGTGGAGGAATTGGTTATACAAAAGAGTTAAAAGAATATGTAATTAATAAGTCTAATGAGTCTCAGATTGTAAAAGAACAAAAAGAAAATCCAGAAATTAATATTTTTACAGGAATGGAATTTCCAAAAGCTGGTGAATATGAAGAGTTTAATTCAAATAATTTAACACCTGAACAGCAAATGGCTTTGGCTAACTTAACAAGAGAAGAAATGGTTGAATTGATGGAAGCATATGCTGAAAATAGAAGTTCTTCATATGATAATAATCTTCAAAAATTAGGTGCAATTGATTTAGATAGTCCGTCTTCTATTAATATATATCCTAAGGATTTTGATAGCAAAGACAAAATATCTACCGCTATAGAAAATTACAATCAAAAGCAAAGAGATGAAGGTAAAGAGGAAAATGTAATAAATTATACAGATTTGGTTGGAGTTATGATGAAATCTGTAAGTAATATAATAAATACTATTAGCTATGTTTTAATAGCATTTGTTGCAATATCTTTAATTGTTTCTTCAATTATGATTGGAATTATAACATATATATCTGTACTTGAAAGAACTAAAGAAATTGGAATTTTAAGAGCAATTGGTGCTTCTAAAAAAGATATTTCAAGGGTGTTTAATGCTGAAACTTTTATTATCGGATTGATTTCCGGATTAATAGGAATTGGCGTTACAGTTTTATTGAATATCCCGATAAATAATTTAATATATAAGTTGACAGGTGTCGCTGTTAATGTTTCATTACCAGTTGTAGCTGGAATAGTATTAGTTGTAATTAGTATGATTTTAACAATTATTGCAGGTTTAATCCCAGCAAAAATGGCAAGTAAAAAAGATCCTGTTGAAGCATTAAGAACAGAATAGTTTGATTATTTTTATAATTTGAATGTAGAATGATGATTAGGGTATTATAGTGTGATGAAATAGTTTTTGATTTTAAATATAGTTAATTGTAGATATTTAAATTAAAGTCGTGTTGTGAATCTATAATATTTAATTATAAATGCTTAAATTTAATTTGGTAAAATATGAATGAGAGCCGTTTAAAATATTGATGTATGATTTTTTTGTCAAAGTTATTTTAGATTTTTATCTGATACTTTGACAAAAATGCTTATATATCAAATTTTGAACGGCTCTAAGAATTTGCTGCTGTTTAGTCTGACAGTAACAGATTTTTGTTATTTTTCAGTATGATATAAAAGTAATTCGTCTAAAATGTTGATATATAAATATTTTTTTGTCAAAGACCAATAGGTAAAACTAAAGCGTTTTTTGACAAAAAATACTTATATATCAACATTTTAGATTACTTTACAAAATGAAGTCCGAATTTTAACAGAATTTGTTACTGTTCAGTGTAAAGACTTGTTTGTAAGCAAAAATCCATTATAAGGCTTTTTTATAGAAAATTAAACTTTACACACATTGAATAAATTAATAAATTTACCCTAGTCTGAACAGTAACCAGAATTTTAGCTTTTGTGAAGAAAAAGAAAAAATAATGTAGAATTTAGAAATAAAATGTGTTACACTATTATTGGAGTAAATTTATTAAAAATTTTGAAGATACATGTGTAAAAAAGATCTTGTATAATAAATTTGTTTTTAATTTATAGATTAAAGGATGAGAAAATGGGAAAAGGTCAAGGGAAAGGTAAAGGGAAAACTAAAACTAAAACTAATAAACAAATGACAGAGAAAAAGACAGTTTTTTTGGTTTTATTACTATTTATATTGTTAATATTATTAACGGTATATTGGAATTTTGAAGGTATGGGAGTTGATGAAACAGCAAGTTTGGGAGCTTTTAAGGACGATAATCAAAATCAGACAAATGTTATTACTGTTGTAGAGCCAAAGAAGGCTGAAACGAATGGAAAGACTTCTGACTGGAACTTGATATTGGTAAATAAAACTCATAGTATCCCTCAAAATTATTTGGTAAATTTAAAAGAAGTGGAGTATGGACATTCTGTTGATGAAAGAATTGCAGAAGCTCTAACAAATATGCTGACTGATGCTAGAAAACAAGGGTTAAGTCCAGTAATTTGTTCTAGTTATAGAACACAGCAAAAGCAAGAAAGATTATATAATGATAAAGTAAATGAGTATATATGGAGCGGAAATAGTAAAGAAACAGCGAAGGATTTAGCTTCATATTGGGTTGCAATTCCAGGAACAGGAGAGCATCAAACAGGTTTAGCAGTGGATATAGTTTCAAGTAAATATCAAATTTTAGATGAAAAACAAGAGCAAACTAAGGAACAGCAGTGGTTAATAGAAAATTCGTATAAATATGGTTTTATATTGAGATATCCTACAGAAAAAAAACAGATAACAATGATTAATTATGAACCTTGGCATTATAGGTATGTAGGTGTGGAAAATGCACTATATATTAAAGAAAATAATATTTGTTTAGAAGAATATATTGAGTATTTAAAACAGTTTGAAAATTGAAATGCTTACTATAAAAATTAAAGCTTAGAAGCTAAGGATTTAATAAATTATACAATTAAAAGAAAGGAGATTTTTATGGAAGAAAATCAAATAGAAAATTTATATGCTATATTAGATAGAATGGAAGAACAGGGAAAAAGTTCAAAAAAAATTCAAGAAATAAAAGATTTAATAGCTGATGAACAGTTTGTTGAGGCATTAGAAAAAATAAATACATTAGAAGATGTTGATGATGAGGAAGAGGAAAAGGAGAGCTTTGTTGTAAAAAAAGATGGTGAAAATGAAATAATAAGAACAATATATCCAAAAAGATTACAGAATAATGAGCTTGAGGAAGTATATATAGGCTTGTTACTAGAGAATCCAAAGTTAATAACTAAATATTATATATTATATCAAGATTGTTTTTTTGAAAATGAAGAATTGTTAAATATTTATAAAAGTATCATATATACTGAAGGTGCAGCATATACACCAGAAATTGCAAAAAAAGGGTTTAATTTTTCTAGAGATTCATTAGATGTATATGATTTAAAACAAAAATTAAAAGAAAAAATTAAAGATAAAAATTATAATATTGAAAAAATATATACAGATATATACAAATTATTTATATTACGAAAAAGTTTTTTAGAAGAACCAGTAACTGAAATTCAGGAAAAAATAATAGAAATTATAGATTATAATTTGTATGATAAAATGTCAATTGAAGAAGTTAGAAGTGCTATTGAACAGGTTAGTGTAACTCAGAAGTTTAAACAGGCTGTATTAAATGAAAATTTAACAGAATTCTTAGAAAGTGATGAAAATAATTTAGCAAATGGATTGTCATTACCTTTTCCAATATTATCAGAAGTTTTTAAAGGAATTAGAAAAGGAGAGACTATGGCATTTGCAATGCCTTCAAATGCTGGAAAAAGTAGATTTACAATAAATTTAGCAGCATATGTAGCTCTAATACATAGAAAAAAGGTGTTAGTAATTTCAAATGAAATGTCAGAAGAAAAAATGAAATTATGTTTATTGACAACGATAATAAATAATAAAGATATACAAAAAATACATGGACATAAGATACAAAAAAATGAAACAGAATTGTTGGAATTTAAATTTAAACCAGATAATCCAAATGATGTAAAAGTAGATGAAAATGGTTTTGTAATTCAAGAAGAAGGTGAGAAGAGAAAAGATTTTGTAAAAAGATTAACAAAGGTTTCAACAGAATTTAATGAAATTGTAGCAATAACAAAATTGATAGAAAAGCAATTAAATAATTCAATTTATTTTATAAATATTACTGACCATACAAATGATGAGCTACAAAAAGTTATAATGAATTATTATTATAAAGAAAAAATAGAATATGTATTTTATGATACTTTAAAGACAGATACAGCAAATATAGGAAATGGAGAAGAAATTAAGAGGACAGCAACAATTCTTTCAAATATTGCACAAAATTATAGTATTTATATATGCTCTACATTACAATTAACAGAAAGTTCAACAATGCCTATTAATTTAAGTATAAATGATTTAGCGGTTAGTAGAACTGTAAAAGAAGTTTTAGATACTTTATGTTTGTTAAAACAAATAGTGAAAGAAGATTTAAATAAATATGAATATTCACTACAAGAAGTTGATACAAATTTTTATGATTTAAAAGTATATGACGATCCAGATGTAAGATATTATGCCTGTGTAGTTGATAAAAACAGAGCAGGTGCAAAACCAAAAGTTTTGTTTAAATTAAATTTAGCATATAATTATTGGGAAGAATTAGGATATCTTAGATTAAAAACAGAAAAGTAATAAAAGTAATAAACTTAGAAAATGAAAATGTATAAAAATAAAGTAAAAATGACTACTTTGTAAAAATATGCACATAATATAACTAATAAAATTTATAAGGTTGGTGATTATATTGATACAAATTAAACCAGTATCTGATTTACAAAATGATTTTAGTACTATAGAAAACTCAATTTTAAATGAGGGTCAAACTATATATTTGACTAAGAATGGATATGGCTCAATGGTTATGATGAGTTTAGATGAGTTTTCTAAATTAACGGAGAAAACTGATGATACTTTTCAACGTGATACAGAAGAAAATAGAAGAAGCGGTCATATAGAAATTATTTCAAGACCTAAAAAAATAACTGATGAAGATGATTAGATAGTAGTAAATTTAATTTGTGGAGATATTTAATTATAATGTAATATAAAGATGAATAGATATAGAATAGTTATAGAAGAATGAGGAGGAATAATAATGGATAAAAAATTGGAGGTAATAATTGAAAATTGTCCACAAAATCACAAATGTCCAGCAGTAAAAATTTGTCCTGTTGGAGCTTTATCTCAAGAGAATAATAATGCTCCAATAGTGGATTTGGAAAAATGTATTGGATGTGGTAAATGTTCGAACTTTTGTCCTAAAAAGGCTTTGGTTTTAAATTAAGTAATGCATTGAAAATAAGTGTAAAACTAATATAATAGTTTAATTTTAAATTATATAAATTTAGAATATTAAAATATATAATGTTTTATAATTTGCTCAATGTAAGTGGTTAAGGTAGAAAACTTTGAAAGTTTTCTGCCTTAGCTGTTAAGAGTTTATCAAATCATATTTTAGAAAATCATCTATATAATTGTGTAAGTAGAGATCTTGAAAAAGGAAACTTTGAAATTATAGATGAATTAATCAGTTTGTTTAAAAAATTTAATAATTAGATTATATAAGGAGGTAATGAAGATGAAAGAAACAATATTAAAAGTAAATGGAATGGTATGTGGAGGATGTGAAAACAGAATAAAAAATGCATTAAATCAATTAGATGGTGTAACAAATGTTGAAGCAGATTATAATACAGGAACTGTAAAAATTACATCTAAAGAAGACGTAAAAAAAGAACAAATGGAAGAAACTATAAATGACATAGGATTTGAAGTAGAAAAGGAAGGATAGGTATGAAAAAAATAATACTATCAATAGAGGGAATGACATGTAGTGCTTGTTCAAACGGACTTGAAAAATATTTAAATAAACAGGATGGAATAGAAGAAGCATCTGTCAATTTAGTAATGGCGAATGCTACTATAATATATGATGAAAAGAAATTAGATATTGAAAGATTAAACGAATTTGTAAAAAAAGCTGGATTTAAAAGTTTAGGGGAATTTAAAGAAATAAAATTTGAAAGAAAAGGAAAGAAGGAAAAAATTAAGTTTATAATTTTTACAGTACTTGCAATTATATTTATGTATATATCAATGGGACATATGATTCATTTGCCAACATTAGATTTTATTGATATCAATAAAAATCCAATAGGATATACTATTTGTTTATTTGTTTTTGCTATTATTTTTATAATTTATGGTTTTGATGTGTTAAAAAACGGATATAAAAATCTTATACATAGGACACCAAATATGGATACACTAGTTGGAATAGGAGTATTAAGTAGTTTCATATATAGTGTATATAATATGTTTCTTATTTTCCAAGGAAATAATAATGCATTACACAATCTATATTTTGAATCAGTTGCAATGGTAATATATTTTATAAAGTTAGGTAGATATTTGGATGGAATAAGCAAGGATAAAACGAAAGAGGCAATTCAAAAATTAGTAAAAATAACTCCTGAAAAGGCAAAAATCAAAAAAGAGGGAAAAGAAAAAGTAGTTACAATTGATGAAGTGAAAAAAGGAGATGTTGTAATTAGCAAACCAGGTGAAAGGATAGCTGTTGATGGAGAAGTAATAGAAGGAAAGGCTCATTTGGATGAATCATTTATCACAGGAGAAAGTAAACCAGTAACTAAAGGAATTGGAGAAAAAGTAATTGCAGGCAGTATTAATTATGATGGTTATATAGAATATAAGGCAGAAAAAATAGGAAAAGAATCTACTATTTCAGAAATTGTAAAATTAGTAGTAGAGGCAAGTAATACAAAAGCACCAATTGCAAAAATAGCAGACAAAGTATCTGGCTACTTTGTTCCAGTGGTAATTTTAATTGCTATTTTAACTTTTATATTATATTTAATATTAGGATATGATTTTGCAAATAGTTTAGTTATATTTGTGACAATTTTGGTGGTGGCTTGTCCATGTAGTTTAGGACTTGCAACACCACTTGCAATAGTTGTTTCAGAGGGGGTATGTGCTAATAATGGAATACTAGTTAAAAAGAGTGAAATATTAGAAAATGCACAAAAAGTAAATACGGTAGTGTTTGATAAAACAGGAACATTAACATATGGAACATTAAAAATATCTGAAATAATAAACTATAGTAATATGGAAGATAATGAATTATTACAATTAGTTGGTAGTATTGAAAGTAAATATACTCATCCAATAGGAAAGGCATGTACGAATTATTTAGAAGAAAATAATATAAAAAAATTAGACGTAAAAGAATTTGGAAATGTTAGTGGATATGGAATAATTGGAACTGTTAATAATCGAAAAATGATAATAGGAAATGCAAAAATACTAAACAGTTATGATATTAAAAATAAGTATGAAAAAGCTGAAATGGAATTGGCTAGAAAAGGGAATAGTATTGTATATGTTGTTCAAGATAAAGATATAATTGCACTAATAGGAGTAAATGACATCATAAGAGAAAATGTGAAAGAAGTAATACAAAAATTAAATCAAGATAATATAGAAACTATTATGCTAACGGGGGATAACAAAGAAACAGCTGAAAAAATTGCAAAAGATATTGGAATAACTGATGTGATTTCAGATGTATTGCCATCAGATAAAACAGATATGATAAAAAAACTGAAAAAAGAAAACAGATATGTTATGATGTGTGGAGATGGAATAAATGATAGTCCTGCACTTGCAACAGCTGATATAGGTGTAAGTGTAAAAAGTGGTACTGATATAGCAATGGATTCATCTGATGTTATTCTTACTAGAAATGATTTAGACAGTATATTAAAATTAATCAAAATTAGCAAAAAAACAATAAAAATTATAAAGCAAAATTTATTTTGGGCATTTTTTTATAATGCATTAATGATACCTATTGCAATGCGGAATATTAAAACCAATAGGAATCACAATAAATCCTATGATAGCAAGTATTGCAATGGTTTTTAGCAGTTTAACTGTAATTGCCAATACTTTGAGATTAAGATAAAATTTTTAGAAATGTCCTAAATGTCGTCATTAAAGTAAGGTTAAATGTTTGAAGTATATATATTAAATTTTAGTATAGTATATTTTAAAAGTCAAAGAGTAGATTTTATAAACTTCACATATTTATTTAAATTAATTGACTACATTTGGGACATTTTAAATTTATTTATAAAGTAATATAATTCTTCTATTTTTCATTTCGATAATTTTATCATCTTTTAAATGTTTTAATTCTCTAAACATTGCAGACCTATTTACAGCGATATAATCAGCTAAATCTTTGAGTGAAAAAGGTAGTAAAATTGATTTTGAAAGAGTTTTTTTGTATTCAATTTCGAAAAATTCTAATAATTTATCTCTTATTTGTTTTTTTTCTAAAATTTTGATTCTTTCATTTCTTTCTTTTAATTTTATATTAGTTATATTAAATAAATTTTGTAAAAAAATATTAAAATAATTATATTTTAAATTTTGTTCATTTAAAAGTTTACTATAATCAATTACTAATACTTCTGTGGGATCTATAGCAATAATTTGGCAGTTATCATCATTTGTTGCAGAAATATTTGTTCCAAATAAACTATTTTTATATAAATTTTCTGTTACTATTTCATTACCAGTATATTCCATATAAATTATTTGTGCATATCCACTTAAAATAATAGCAATTATATTTTCATGTTTTATAGTTGGTAAAATCTCTTCATTCCTGTTATATTTATACATGTGGACACCTAATAAATTATATAATCTGTTGATTTGAGCCTTAGTTAAATTATCAAAAGGGGCATTCATAAACATCACCAAAAATATTTTAACAAAAATTTTAAAAAGGTGCAAGTGCAACTTGTAATAAAAAAATTTTATATATAATATTAGGTCATAAAAAATAATAAGAGGAGGAACAAAAGAAATGAAAATTGTAAAAAGAGATGGACATATTGTGGACTATGATCCAGAGAAAATTAGAGTTGCAATAGGTAAAGCAAATGATGAGGTTAGAGGAAGAGAAAAGGCAACAAAAGAAGAAATAAAGGAAATTATTAAATACATAGAAGATTTAAACAAAAAAAGAATTTTAGTTGAAGATATACAAGATATAATTGAAGAAAAATTAATGGAATTTGATAAATATCAATTAGCAAAAAAATATATTACATATAGATATACAAGAGAATTAGTCAGAAAAGCTAATACAACAGATCAAACTATTAAAGAATTAATTGAAGGAGAAAACGAATATTGGAATAATGAAAATGCTAATAAAAATGCAGAAGTAGTAACAACACAAAGAGATTATTTAGCAGGAATTACAAGTACAGATATTACAAGAAGATTTTTATTACCAGAAGATATAGTAAAGGCACATGATGAAGGAATTATACATTTTCATGATGCAGATTATTTTGCACAAAATGCTTTGCATAATTGTGAATTAATTAATTTAGATGATATGTTGCAGAATGGAACAGTTATAAATGGTGTTATGATAGAAAAACCACATAGATTTATAACAGCTGCAACAATTGCAACCCAAATAATTTTAGCAGTTACCTCTTCTAGTTATGGTGGAGCAACAGTATCTCTTACACATTTAGCACCATTTGTTAGAGCAAGTTATGAAAAATATTATGAAAAATATAAAGAAAGAAATCTAAGTAAAGAAGACTGTGAAAAGTTTGCTATGCAAGATACAAAAAAAGAAGTTGAAGATGGAGTTCAAACATTTAACTACCAAGTAAATTCTATGACAAATACAAATGGACAGGCACCGTTTTTATCTGTTAATATGTATTTAGGAGAAACTGATGAATATAAAGAAGAACTAGCAATGATAATAGAAGAATTTTTGAAACAAAGAATTCTTGGCTTTAAAAACGAAAAAGGTGTATTTATTACACCAGCATTTCCTAAACTTTTATATGTTCTTGAAGAAGATAATATACATGAAGATAGTAAGTATTGGTATTTAACAAAGCTTGCTGCTGAATGTACTGCTAAAAGAATGGTTCCAGACTATATATCTGAAAAAGTAATGTTAGAGTTAAAGAAAAATGAATATGGAGATGGAGATTGTTATCCTTGTATGGGATGTAGATCATTTTTAACACCTGATAGAACAATGCACTTAGGAAATATAGCAAAAGCTAAAAATTATGTTGAAGGAAAAGGAAAATATTATGGTAGATTTAATCAAGGTGTTGTTACAATAAATTTACCAGATGTAGCACTTTCTTCTGAAGGAGATATGGATAAATTCTGGGAAATATTTGATGAAAGATTAGAATTATGCCACAAAGCATTACAAATAAGACATAAGAGATTAAGTAATGTAACAAGTGATGTAGCACCTATTTTATGGCAACATGGTGCATTAGCTAGATTAGAAAAAGGAGAATCTATACATGAATTATTGCATCATGGATATTCTACAATTTCACTTGGATATGCTGGATTATATGAATGTGTTAAGTATATGACAGGACATTCTCATACAGATAATGGAAAGGGTAAAGAATTTGGATTGAAAGTAATGCAACATTTGAATGATGCAACTAAAAAATGGAAAGAAGAAGAAGATATTGATTATTCAGTTTATGGAACACCAATTGAATCAACAACATATAAATTTGCTAAATGTTTAAAAGAAAGATTTGGAACTGTAAAGGGTATAACAGATAGAAATTATATTACTAATTCATATCATATTCCTGTATTTGAAGAGATTGATGCTTTTTCTAAATTAAAACTAGAAAGTGAATTCCAAAAATTAAGTCCAGGAGGAGCAATTTCATATATAGAGACACCTAATTTACAAAATAATTTGGATGCAGTAATTGAAGTTATCAAATTTATTTATGATAATATTATGTATGCAGAACTTAATACAAAATCAGATTATTGCCAAAAATGTGGTTATACAGGAGAAATTTTAATAGATGATAATTTAGAATGGTATTGTCCTAATTGTGGAAATACAGATCATAACACATTAAATGTTGCAAGACGTACTTGTGGATATATTGGAACTAATTTCTGGAATAAAGGAAGAACTCAAGAAATAAAAGAAAGAGTATTACATATTGATAATAAGGTGGCTGATTAAAATGCGATATAATATAATAAGAAAAATGGATATATCAAATGGACCAGGAGTAAGGGTTTCTGTATTTATGCAAGGTTGTAGTTTTCATTGTAAAAATTGTTTCAATCCAGAAACATGGAATTTTGATGGAGGAAAAGAATTTAATAATGATACTATAGATGAGGTTTTAAAATTGTGTGACAAAGACCAAATAAAAGGTTTATCAATTTTAGGTGGAGAACCAATGCATCCAAATAATATTGAGGGAACAACAAAACTTGCAAAAGCGTTTAAAGAAAAGTATCCAAACAAAAATATATGGGTATGGTCAGGATTTAGGTTTGATAAAGATTTAAAGGATAAAGAAGTTTTAAAATACATAGATGTTTTAGTAGATGGGCAGTATAAAGATGAATTGCATGATTTTACTTTAAAATGGAAAGGATCATCAAATCAGAGAGTAATAGATGTTCAAAAAAGTATTGAGACAGGAAAGGTGATTGAAATTAAGTAAATATTTTGTATTTAGAGTAAAAAAGGTAGTGAAACTACATAAGCAAGACTCACATGGGTAATTTTATAGCAAACCTTTCCGGTCTAATTTGTTTAAATGTCAATGTTTGTAATGGAAAAATTTGGACTTGAATGTCAAAAGCTGAGGCAGAAAACTTTCAAAGTTTTCTGCCTCAGCTTTTTAAGTAAAAATGGAAAAAATCCTTAAGTAGT
This sequence comes from uncultured Clostridia bacterium, assembly GCA_944391155.1. GTDB lineage: Bacteria > Bacillota > Clostridia > TANB77 > CAG-508 > CAG-269. Next base: position 2,475 of record CALXSO010000079.1, on the reverse strand, counting down.
GTACTTAAAGATTTTTTATTAAGTATATATTATCAATAAAATTTTCAAAAATCAAGTAAAAAATTATTAGATTTTTAAATTTTGTACAGTAGTTATTACAATTCAGACATCATTTTGTAGAGAAGCCTGAAAGGTTGATATATAAATATTTTGACAAGAAGCAATAGGTAAAACTGAAGTTTTTTTTAACAAAAATATTTATATATCAACTTTTCAGACAGATTACATTTTCATGCCATTAATTTGCTTTTTAATAAAAAGTAAAATATTTAGTTTAAAAAAATTTTATCCTTTCCTTTTTCTTTAAGTACACTACTTAAAGAAAAAGGAAAGGATGAAAATTGATGATAATAAATATGAAATTTAAGGGAAAAAATACCTTATTAAAAAAGATAAGTGCTATGAAAGTTAAAGAATCTGCTAGAGGTATAACAATGTTGGCTTTAACTATTACAATAATTATTCTTCTAATTTTAGCAGGAATAACTATAACTGCTCTAACTGGAGAAAATCGGGTTAATATTAAATTCGAAAAAAGCTAAAAATGATTCAGAAATAAATAATGAGAAAGAAATTTTAGAAATGTCTACATTACAGGCTATGGGAGATAATAGGAAGGGAAATGTAATTCAAAGTGAATTACAGAAAAAATTGAATTCTAATGCTGGAGAGAATAAAACTGAAGTTATCGATAATAAAGATTCTTTAATTGTAAAATTTATAGAAAGTAAGAGATATTACGAAATAGATAGTGATGGAAATATATCAGATCCAATAATTATAATTACTGATGATTTTGCGGGCGATTTAACTAAAGGTGGAGAATGTGATGGAACAGAAAGTAATCCATATAAAATTTCATGCATAGAAGATTTAGTATCGTTTTCACAGAATGTAAACAATAAAAATACTTACAAAGATAAATATATAATTTTGACTAGAACATTAGATTTTAATTCAATTTTTTCATATAATGATTACACTACTACTCAATATGGTGATTTGAATACAGATGGAAAAATTGATAATTTAAAAACTGAATTAACTAAAACAGACAGTGATTGTATAGGATTTACACCTATAGGAAATCTTGAAGATAATTCTTGGTTTTCAGGTGTTTTTGATGGACAGGGTAATGAGATAAATAACATATATCAAAATTCAAAAACATATGCTGGATTGTTTGGATGTGGAAATGGTGGTTTTAGAATAATGAATTTAGGAACATCAGGAAATATAAATTCACAAAATGGTCCAGCGGGAGGAATATTGGCATGTACTACTACTTTTAGTAGTGGCACTAATATTATTATCAATTGTTATAATAAATGCAATGTTTCAGCAACTTTTAATGGATCATATATGGGAGTAGGTGGTATTGTTGGAGGAGGAGGAAATTATGGTGCTATAAGCCTTAATATAATAAATTGTTACAATGCGGGAAATATTACATTAAAGTTAGTAACAGATACTACTTGTACTGGAGCTGGAGGGATAATAGGAGAATTTAGAGGAGATGCAGTGCTAAATGTTTATAATTGTTATAATTTAGGTAAAGTTACATCTGCAAATAAAGCAGGAGGAATATTGGGAACAATATGGGCAGAGGGAACGTCTAAAATTGTAAATTGCTACAATGTTGGAGAAATATCTGGAACAAGTAAATATAATATAGCTAATGCAAATTCAATTATTAATTGTTTTTATAAAGAAACAGTATATGTAGGATTAGATAGTAAATATACTATATCTTTTTCAGATATAAAAGAAGATGATATTGCACAAAAACTAAATGATTATATAACAGAGAATTCTTTTGGCGAAATATGGAAATATTGGGAATATGATGAAGATAATGACTTGATTTTTAAAGAAAAAAATTAGGATAAAAGTATGACATAAAATTAGTCTGTCTGAAAGGTTGATATATAAATATTTTTGTCGAAAACCCATAGCAAAACCTAAAGATTTTTGAAAAAAATATTTATATATCAACCTTTCAGACTACTATACAAAATGAAGTCGGAATTGTATCAATTTTTTTATATTTTCTATATTTAATTTTTAATTATAGAATATTTATATTTTATATGTTATAATAATCAAAAAAATGAATTGGAGGAAATTAAAATGAATGATAATGAAAAATTTTGCGAAAAATTAGGAAATAAATTTTGCACAAGGTTAGATTATACTGATAAAGATAGAGAAGTTATAGAGGCATTAAAACAAGGAATAGCAGATTATAAAAATGCAATTATCTATAAAATCATTTAGAAAACCTGTGATTAAATGTAAAAAAACTTGCAAGATTATCTTAAAAGTTCTCGTAAAAACTTGCAACGTTTTTTGAGAAAAAATAAAAATATTTTAAAAAATATTGCATATAATAATATATATATATTATAATATATTTAAGGATTGCGGTGGAAGTCTTCGGACGACACCTAGGGGTAGTAGATACAATATTATCTA